>DOEX01000118.1 GCA_003532515.1 Anaerolineaceae bacterium
AATATGGAATCAGCCAGTTGGTAGGTTGCGATCTGGTTCTGATAGCCAACCACAACGTCAGGAACATCGGGTGTGTTAAGCAGGGCAAGCATCTTGGTGTAGATGTCGCCGTATCCGCCAGCATACTCAGCGGTCAGGGTGATGCCGTATTCATTGGTGGCATTGAAGTCATTGACGATTTTTGCCATCGCAGCTTCACGGTCTTCACCAGTGTGTTGGTGCCAAAAGGTGATGTTTTTGGCAGGAGTTACATCAGCCCAAATTGATGCCGGTTCTGCAGGGGTCTCAGGTTCCGCCGGCGCTTCGGGTTCAGCTGGAGCTTCGGGTTCAACCGGAGCTTCGGGTTCAACCGGGACTTCAGGTTCAACAACCGGAACTTCGGTTTCTTGTGCAGGTGTAGCGCAAGCGCTGAGCACCATAGCTGCAATCATAATGATCGCAAGCAGACTAAACAGTTTTCTCTTCATTATTCAAAACCTCCATTTTGAATCTAATAATTTGATATCGAGAATATTCTCGCTATCTTATGGTGTGTTAATCCTACCCTTTCAACCCGGTTGTTGCAATACCCTGGGTAAATTGTTTTTGGGTAAGAAAATAGATAATCAGGATCGGGATCAGCGAGATCACCGCTCCTGCCATCAACAAGTGTGTTTGTGGACCAGCTTCGTTAACAAACGACCACAAACCGACCATGATCGGACGCCAGGTATCGTTCGTAGTGACCAGCAGAGGCCACTGAAAGGCGTTCCAGGATCCAGTAAAGCCGAACAGAAGAACGGTCATAATGGGTGCCTTGCTGATCGGTAAGACAACCTGGATCAGGAAACGCAGATGGTCTGCCCCATCAATACGAGCAGCATCCCATAATTCTTTGGGGATCTGGGCAAAAAATTGTCTTAACAGAAAAATGCTGAACGCATTGGCGATAAACGGAATGGTCAGTGACCAATACTTGTTCAACCAGGTTCCGCCAGGAATCGGAATGATGCTGCCCCGAATCAAAAGGTAATTCGGGATCAGGGTCACCGATTCCGGGATCATCATGGTCGCCAGGAAAAGCCCGAACAAGATGTCTTTTCCCTTAAAATCAATTCGTCCGAAAGCGTAACCTGCCAGGATGGATGTGATCAATAAGCCCGCCATCGTTCCAAGTGTGATCAGGACGCTATTGAAGAAGTATTTGGAAAACTTAGCCTGGTTCCAGGCATCAACATAGTTGACCCATTGAGGAACTTTGGGCATCAATGAGCGTGTGATCGTTTCTCCCAGGGTCATCAATGAGCTGGAAATCATCCAGAAAAATGGGAAAATGAAAACAATCGCACCAAGTAGCAGGATGGCATAAGTCAAAATTCGACCTATGTAATAGAATTTGGATCGTTTTGCCCGGTTTGTTGTCACTACTGGCTTTTGCTTAACCACTACACTATCCATAGAAGACCCTCTCTCCCATCAGTTTGTTTTGCGCAAGCGTCAAGCCAAGTATGACTAAAAACAACACAATTGCCTGGGCAGTAGCGACTCCATATTGATTCGCCTTGTAAAAGTTGTCAAATATGAGCAGACTGGTCGTGATCACAGAGTCACCAGCACTGGGAGTCCTGAGCACATAAATATGATTGAAGGCTTTAAAAGTGCCAATGAACCCAATTAACGTCAGGTAGAAGGTAGTTGGTGAAAGCAGCGGCATGGTTATGTGGCGGAACATCTGGGATTTGGATGCGCCATCAATTTCAGCTGCTTCATAAGTCTCTTTGGGGATATTCCCCAACCCAGCCAGGAAAATGACGGTGTTGTAACCAACGAACGACCAAATACCATAGATCATGATTGAAAACAGAGCGAGGCTTGGTCCGGCAAGAAAACCTGAAATGTCTAAACCGAGTAGATTTAAAAGCGGCTTCGGCTCAAAGCGCCATTTTTGAGGGCTGATACCAAACCAACCAACAATCATATTCGCAATGGAAGTCTCTCTTAGCGAAAAGATGATCTGGAAGACAACTGCCGATGTAACCGAAGGCGTTACGTAAGGCAGAAAGTAGATCATTCTGAAAATATCCTTTCCAAGGATATCCTGGTAAAGCAAAAACGCCAGGATCATACCAATGATCACCTCCGCTGGAACAGTACCCAACGCGTAATAGGTGGTAATAATGAGAGAATCAAGGAATTTCTGATTCCCATCGGCGAACATCTGACCCCATCCTGTCACGAAGATGACACCGCCAAGGATCAGCACAACTGCTGCAACAACTTTCGCGATCGTCGTACGCCTATTGAGGGATTTGAAAGCATTATTCCAAACCCAAAAGGCAGCGACTATCAGCGCAATCCCTGCTAAAGTGATCAGAAGATTCGTCCAGCTTCCAAAAATGAGCAGATAGTTTTTGTCCGCAACAAAAGCGCCTTTGGTTACGCGCCAATTGAATAAACTCATGTAAAAAGAGTAAATTATTGGGAAAAGTCCAAAGACTAAGATAACGATAAGGGCGGGAAGGATAAACAAATAGCCAGTTAATTGTTCCCTGGTTTTAAGTTTGTGTAAAGTAACTCCGGTTTTTTTTGGCTTAACACTGATAGTTGCTTCAGTCAAAGAGAACTCCTCTCTTCTTTTTTACATTGACCATCCAA
>DOEX01000161.1 GCA_003532515.1 Anaerolineaceae bacterium
CAAGATTAACAAAGCTCGGGTATGAAGTTATCCGATTCACAAACGATGAAGTCGATCATAATTTTTATGAGGTTTGTGAGGCAATTCGGTTGGCAATTATGAAAAGAATTTCCTGATTAGTGTTATGGTTTCCCTCACCCCCGTTCGCTTCGCTCACGGTCCCTCCCCCGATTGCGGGGGAGGGCTTAGATGTGCGTAGTGCAAGCGGAGGAGTTTTTTTGCTTTACTGCAAAAGGATAAGTGATCCGAAGAATCGTATGTTTAAGCCCTCCTCCATTTGGAGGAGGCGAAATACTGGCTCCCGGGTTCCGCATAACGGAGGTGAGGGTAAGCAAAAGTAACAATAGGTTTTCTTTAGGAAGCAGTTGATTCGCTGGTTCAATGCAATCTACAAATCGTTAACTCCTCAATGGTAAAATCATTTCACATGAAGGAATAATATGAGCAAAGATATCCTCACTGCCAGAGCTGATTTTCCTATCCTCAAGCAAACCATCAACGATTTGCCTTTGGTCTATTTAGACAACGCCGCTACCACTCAAAAGCCCCAAAGTGTGATAGACGCGTTAAGCCATTACTACTCTACCACTAATTCCAACATTCATCGTGGCAACCATACGCTCGCTGTGCAAGCTACCCAGGCTTATGAAAATGTTCGCAAAAAAGTAGCTGCTTACATCAACTCCCCCTCACCGGATCAAATCATTTTCACCCGTGGGACAACCGAATCTGTCAACCTTGTTGCTTATAGTTTCGGGCAAGCCTTTGTTAAAGAGGACGATGAGGTGATTGCAAGTCAGCTGGAGCATCACAGCAACTATGTCCCCTGGGAATTGATGTGCCAGAGGCAAGGGGCTCACTTCCGTGTGATTCCAATCGACGAAAATGGCGAGTTGGACCTGCAGGCATTTCGGGGATTGTTAACCGAGAAAACTAAGTTGGTAGCGGTCAATCACGTCTCTAATTCATTGGGAACTGTCAATCCAATTGAAGAGATCGTTCAAATTGCCCATTCGGCTAATGTCCCTGTGCTGGTAGACGCCGCCCAGGCTGTTCAACACCTCCCTCGCGATGTTCAGGCGCTTGATGCCGATTTCTACGCTTTCTCGGGGCACAAAATGTATGCACCTATGGGGATTGGTGTGCTTTACGGTAAAAGAGAATGGTTGGAGAAAATGCCTCCCTTCCAGTCCGGCGGGGAAATGATCGACCAAGTCACGCCCACCAAGGTGACCTTTAACATACTGCCTTTTAAATTTGAAGCAGGCACGCCAAATGTCGCCAATGTGATTGGGCTGGGAGCGGCAATCGACTACATCAACCAGTTCGATTTTGCTCAACTGCAAGCATATGAAGTGGGTTTACTTGACTATGGGCTCGATTTACTCAAAGCCATCCCTGGCTTGAAAATTTATGGTAATCCAAGACACCGTTCAGCGATTCTTCCTTTCAATGTTGAAGGCATCCAACATTACGATCTCGGTATCCTCCTGGACACCAAGGGAATCGCCGTTCGAACTGGTCAACATTGCACCCAACCCATCATGGACGCGCTGCACATCCCCGGCACGGTGAGGGCATCCCTGGCTCTCTACAATACACGTGAAGACCTCGAAGCGCTTGCTAAAGGTATCGAACGGGTCATTCGCATGATCAAGAGGTAAGCATGAGTGAAAAAGAAACCATGAAAGAAATCGAGCAAAGCCTGATCGACGATTTTGCGCTCCTTGATAATTGGGAAGAAAAATACGAATATCTGATCGAAATGGGTCAGGACCTGCCTGAGATGGACCCTGCTCTCAAGACGGATGACCGCCTGGTGCAAGGCTGCCAATCCAACGTTTGGTTTGATATCCACTGCGAAAATGGCACCCTGGTTTTCAGTGCTGACAGTGATTCCCTGATCGTCAAAGGCATGGTGGCGATACTGAATGAAATTCTCAATGAGCAGCCTGCTGAAGAGGTTTTACAAGCGGATATGAGCTTTTTTGAGACTCTCGGTCTCTGGCGGCATATCTCTTCTCAACGCAGTAATGGCCTGACTGCAATGATGGGACACCTCAAGCAGGCAGCTGCAGATTGCATCGGAGAACAACGCAAGGAGTAAACATGCCTCTCAGTTACCGCATGCTCAATATTGAAGGTGTTCCAGCTGGTTTGCTTGGTTTGGAAGAGCTTTTCTCACGCCTTTTCGATGAAGACGTTGCTCCGGATGCGCCTGAGACGCCTGGATTGATCCTTGAAGGGGTCAAAGAACACAATTTCGTTCCTAAATCAGCTACACAAAGTTACATTACCACTCTTCAACAGGAGTATCAGCGTTATTATCGCAAGCGTAAGAGCGGGAAAGCAACCGTTGCTCGAAATTACGGTAGCTGGCACGGTTACCCCCGCGAGCAAATCCCTTGGTTTCCTACCATTGCTGACCAATTGTGTACTAACTGCGGTGCCTGCCTCGACCTTTGCGCCCGTGAGGTCTACGAACAGGATGAAGACGGAAAAATTTGGGTGGCTGAACCATTTTTATGCATGGTTGGCTGTTGCTTTTGCAAGAGTGTTTGCGAACCCAAAGCTATTCTCATGCCCAGCCAGGATATCCTGAAAAACTTTCGCGAAAAGAAATAATCAATTAACCCGGTTTGACCGCCAATGTGGCGGCGTAAAGGCTGCAATACTTACCCAAACGGTTGTTTTCTTCGTTGTCCTCGAAGAAATCTTTCAATAAGAACCCCGCCCGTAACTGCCCCCCAATCTGGGTATCGAGCGTATGGCTGAATTGGTAACCACCTTCTGTGGTGATTTTCAACCCCTTTTGTTCTTCCAGTCGGCTGTTATAAGGTAGCGCAAACTTTATCTCCAACGGCACATCCTCAGAATACAATGCTGCTTCGTCGACCATGTACATGATCGGATTCGTCCAACCAGACATCAAAGCTCCCCCAGGTCGTAAAACGCGATAAGCCTCCCGCCAGACATGTTCAATATCTTCAACGTAACAATTGGAGACGGGGTGGACTATAAAATCGAAGTACTGATCAGCAAAGGGAAACAGGTTGGTCATATCAGCCTTAACGAGCTTGATCGAATAGCCCTCTCGTTGTGCCACCAGTTTATCAGCCAAGAGCTGCCGATTGGACATGTCCAGGATAGTGACATCGTATCCGTGCGCCGTCAGTTCCGGGCCCTGCTGTCCACCTCCGCTGGCAAGCCCCAACACGCGCTTGCCCAAGCCGTCAAACCACCACAGCGGAGCCTTTTTCAAGGGAGTTAAGATCGGCTCAATATCGCGCTCTTTTGCCCAGGCGAATTGCTCTGCAGAGAAGGGCAACGTCCAAACAAAGTCTTCCCGGCTCCACTGATCCCAGGTTTTGGCATTAAAGTCGCTGACTTTATTCATCCTTACTTAATCCTATGGCGGGGTTACACCCAAGGCAGATAGCTCGTTTTCAGCAACCCACCAACCCGGGTGCCAATAGAGGGCACGGGTAAAGCTGGCAATGGCATCATCACGCAAACCCAACATCACCTCAGCCCGACCTTTCCAAACCCAGCTCTCAGGTAAGGCATCTTCTTTGGCTTCAGTTAGCGTTTGCTTTGCCAAATTTAGAACGTCATGGTAGCGCCCCATGTTGTAGTAAGCAAAGAAGGG
Source organism: Anaerolineaceae bacterium (assembly GCA_003532515.1). Lineage (GTDB taxonomy): Bacteria > Chloroflexota > Anaerolineae > Anaerolineales > Anaerolineaceae > Mesolinea. Next base: position 3,650 of record DOEX01000161.1, read on the forward strand.
TCCTGTCTGATACCAAAGCATACGCCAGGGACGGTCTTTTTCAGGTAAAGTAGCGTAAACCTTGAAAGCCTCGTCGAACGATTGGGCAGCTCCCCATGAATCTTGCATTTCAACCATGATCGAACCACGGCTATACCAGGCAAAGAAAAGCTCTGCGTCGCTTTGGTTGAAAAGGTTAGCCTGTACCTGCTCAAAGGCATACTGCAAGTTGTAAGCCGAATCCATCTGAGGACCCAGTATGTCATAAACTTCCTGAGCACGGTCATTCGGGAAAATAACCAAATAAATCTTGTCAAATTGCGCCCAGTATTTATCGATTTCTTCATATTTCATCTTGATTACACCCAAATAGGTGTCTGGGATGGTCACTTCCTGTGTCTCATCATCATACCCGACAATCAAGCCATAGTGTCCCATCCAGCCTTCTGCAGAATTGGCGTAACCACGCTCAATTAATACCGGGAAACCAGAAGCAACCAGACGTTTGACCAGATTCAAATCACCGCCATAACGGACAATTCCATTAACCTCTGTGTTTTTTTGCACATAGTCAAGCATTTCGTAGGGCATAACGTTACGGTCTTTGATAAAGGGCTTCAGCACTTGTTCAGTTACAGTCTGATCGCCCTTCCAGCCCCAGAAATTCAATAACATTGAGAGATTGGCGGGACCACAGTTGTTGGCCTTTTGGGGTTCTACCTTAACACCTTCCAATAAAACCGATTTTGGTAAGGGTTTAAGGGTAGGTGTTGCCGTCGGCTCAACTGTTGGAGTCGGGGTGAACTCCAGGGTTGGGGTGATTGTTGGTTCTTCGGTTGGGGTGGGTGTGGCAGTTGGAGGCGCAGCAGCTGTCTGTGTTTTCATGACATCCATTTGGGCGACTGCCTCTTCTGCCGGCACAAAAACATCTCTTCCGGGTCGGTTGAAGAAGTAATAGATCCTTGCCACTGCGCTGTCAACACGCCATGAGAACCTTTCGTGTACTGCAGGAATTTGATATACCAGGACTGCTAAAAGCACTAAACCAAGCACCACACCCAGGTAAAACCCGGGTTTGGACCAAACGCTTTGCTTGGAGAGACGCTTTCGAAAATTCTCTTTATTTGATTTGTTCATCATTGGCTGCATTATACCTTTATAGAAAAAGGTCGGTTTTTACCAAACACTGTTGGTAGCTGCTATCAGGATTCGGCTTGTGCCAATCCCTGTGTTGCCAGGTCCCAGCCCGGGTAAAACTCCAGCGCCTTGCGGAAATAACGCGCAGCCGTGTCTTTATCTCCCAGCATCAAGGCAGATTGCCCACCCCAATACCAGCTTTCTGGCAGTTCGGCCAAATTGGAGTTAGCAAAGTTGTCTATGGTTTGAGCTGCCAGGTTAAGCGTATCCTGGAAGCGACCGGTATAGTAATAGGCTAAATAAGGACCAACCTGGTACCATGTGATGCGCCATGGGCGTTGACCGGGTTCCAACTGGTTGTACAGCGCGAAAGCCTGATCATATGCCTGAGCGGCTCCCAGAAAGTCGCTCATCTCCACTAAGACTGAGCCCTTGCTGTAGAAGGCAAAGAATAATTCTTGCCCACTCACTTGCTGGATGCGTGCATCCAATTTTGCGAGCGTGTTCTGCAAATTTTGGGCTGGGTCGGCATCGCTGCCAAGTAATGTTAGCACATCCTGTTCGCGTTCAGCAGGATATAGCACCAGGTAGATGCCGTCAAAGTGCCACCAATCGTGCTGTAATTCGGCGTAGGTCATGCTCATCATACCCAACAGTGTATCGGGGATCTGTACGGACTGCGAGTTGTCATCATAGGCTGTAATGATGCTATAGTGCCCCATCCAACCGTCTTCTTCATCGGTATGCCCGCGTTCAAGCAGAACCGGGAAGCCGCTTGAGAGTAAGCGTTTGATTACATCAATATCGCCGCCAAAACGAAGCTGACCTTTCAGGTTGGTGTTGGCTTGAGCGTAATCCAACATTTCCTGCAACATCACGTTGCGATCGTCTTCATGAGTTTTTAAGGCATCCTCAGTAATATGTTGATTGGTTGGCCAGCCCCAATAGGTAACGTTCATGGAAAGGTTGGCTGGTCCACAGTTATTCATGGTCTGATATTCCAGACCCATGCCATCCAGAGCAAAGCTTACCGGTACAGGTATTGGCGTATTGGTTGGTGCAGGTATTTCAGTCGCAACTGTAGTCTGCTGGGCGAGTTGAGCGTCGGTTGCGGTTGGCTCCAGGGTAGCCGTCGGAGCCATGGCGGTCAGGGTCGCCAGCACATCCGCGCTGATGGTTCCCTGTTGGGAAGGTCCAAACACATTTTCAGTGGGCGGATTCAAGCGATAGTAGATCCTTGAATAGAGGTTGCGCGCGCGTGTTTCCACTGCCGGCACTTGCATGGCAGCCAGTCCAAGCAATATTAATACAACAATGATCGCCAGGTACGGCCAGGGACTGCGCCACAGCGAGGCATGGCGCACTTGTTTTTTCAATTCTTCAGTCGATTTTGACATAAAACTCTCTTCTTGCTTATTGCTCGGGGTCTACACCCAGCGCCTTCAACTCCGCCACAGCCAGCTCCCAGCCGGGGTGCCATTCCAGTGCTCGTTTGAAGTCCCAAATCGCGGCGTTGGTGTTTCCTAAAACAACATTGGCACGCCCACTCCACAGAAAGGTCTCGGGTAAGGCAGGTTTACTGGCATCCGTGATAGTTTTATATGTTAGGCTGATGACATCGCGGTATCTGCCGGTGTAATAATAGGCTTCATAAGGGCCAACCTGGTACCAGAGCATGCGCCATGGGCGGTGGTCGACCGGCAGCCAGCCATACACGGAAAACGCTTCGTCAAAAGCTTCAGCAGCTGCCACGTAATCCTTCTTCATTACCAGTAGTTCGCCCAAACTGTAATAGGCAAAGTACTGCTCTGAAAGCTCGGCGGTTTCGGAGCGCTGGCGGAATTTTTCGAGGGTAGTGTTAAGGTTATATTCCGGGTCGGCATCCGGTCCGAGCAAACC
>DOEX01000141.1 GCA_003532515.1 Anaerolineaceae bacterium
GACTCTACCACGGGGCATGAAATTGGCAAAGGTCAGCTCTGTCAGCGAACCGAGATTGCTGAGCTGGAAAAGATGCTGCTGCTTAAGCGATTGAACGGAGTTCAAGCGGCATACACAAATCTCACTCTTGCCAAAGCGGGGATCGTACATGGGCACGTCGTAGCCGACGAAGCCAATCCCATGACAAATTGGACAATCAGGGTCCCCCGGACCATCCATGATTCTGGCTGGTTCAGCTGTCGGGTCAGCCTCCGGTGTGGTCTCTTTTTTGCTCGAGGTAGAGTTTTCTAAATTGGTCGAGATCTCGCTTACCTTCTTCATTGCTTCTCTTGCGTCCTTTATCTTGCCAGTTGCGCAGTATAGCCTGCACATACTTCCAGTTACGGGCATTATACTCAACGGCTTCTTTCATGGCGTCTTCAATCCAATCCAAGGGATAGGTTTCCATATCTGCTTTGAGTGTCTCAGCCATCATTGGAGTAAGCGCGCCAAAATTATCTTCATAAAGTTTAAAAAGGTTGGGGCGTTCCACAGCAGGTAAAATCTTAGCCAGTCGGTAGTCACCCACCTGCTCAGGGTTTTTCTGTAATGTGTGGAATACTTCCACACCTTTGGGCGTACCTGGGATCAGGTAGGTTTTTTGCAGGTTCTGAGGATCGGTCCAGTTTAACAATAATCCAGCAAGATGAAGCTCATCCAATGCCTTCTGCAGATTCAGATCCTCTGCTTGAAAAAGATCGGGCAAGCTTGCTTTGAGGTCAAAAACCAGGGCAATATCACTTTGCTGCTCTTGTTGACTCATCCAGTGAAAAAATGCAATCAAAACCAGCAAACCCTCAGCGCTTAAATTCTGAACGCAGTCAAAAAAATTGACTGGCAGCTCGAGCCGAGCGGTTTTTTCAGAAAATACTGGTTTTGCGCTTGTCGTCATGGTCATCTCAGCTCACGTAGGCTTTGTCTTTAAACTGAGCCAGTCGTTCCAGGAAGACCAGTTCCACCCCGGAGTGGACAGGACCATTGCGGTGTTTGGCTACCGCTACTTTGGCAATGTTATGATACGGGCTTTCCTTGTCATCCGCATGAGGTCGGTTGATAAACATGACGATATCCGCGTCTTGTTCCAGAGAGCCTGATTCACGCAGGTCGGAAAGGATAGGTGTTTTATCCGGACGCTGCTCGACGGCACGAGAGAGCTGAGCAGCCGCAAGCACAGGTACATTCAGTTCCCGAGCCAATATCTTTAACTGCCTGGAAATGTAAGAAACTTCCTGCACACGGTTTTCAGAACGGCGATCACCTGACATCAACTGCAGATAGTCGACAATCACCAAATCAAGGGTATGCTCATCCTTGAGTCGACGACATTTAGCACTAAGTTGCAGCGGGGTGATACCAGGTGTGTCGTCTACAAAGATGTTGACATGCTCAAACTTGGTAATGGCACTGGCAAAACGGTTCGCTTCATCTACTGTAAATTGACCGGAGCGCAATTTTTGTGAATCGATACCTGTCTCTTGCGCCAACATGCGCTGCAGTAACTGCTCAGCGGACATTTCCAGCGAAAACATGGCCACGTTACGGCGTAAAACCATGCCGACGTGCTTGGCAATACCGATCATAAAGCCAGTTTTACCCATACCAGGTCGCCCGGCTACGATAATGAAGTCCGACTTGTGTAACCCATCCAGGACGCCGTCCACAGCCTTGAGACCGGTTTTTAGCCCACCTATTTCCTCATCGCTCGCACTCGCTTCAGTAACATCTCGCAGATAATTTCTTGCAACCTGACCAATCGGAACCAAATCGCGCTTATAACGATTTTCACTGACGTTGTAAATCGAGCTCTCCGACTTATCAATGACGATGTCCAGGTCCATCTCTTTGTGGTATGCCAGTTGAGCGATATCAGTTGCCGCTTTTACCAATCTGCGGCGGGTGTTCAGTTCACTGATGTTGCGGGCGTAGGAAACCGCGTGTTGTGAGGAGGGGACACGATTACTAAGCTGAAGAAGATAGTCCAGACCGCCGACATCTTCAAGCTGTCCGCGTGATTCAAGCACATCCTGGACCGTCAGGACGTCGATATAATGTTTTTCCTGATCCAGGGAAAGAAAGGCTTCCCAAATCCATTGATGACGGGGTTGATATAAATCGGATGGTTCGAGAATTGACATAACGTCAACAAGCACATCCGGGTCGATCATAACAGCCCCAATCAGGGCTTCTTCCATTTCTCGATCGTGCAGTTTATTCTCGCTTATCGAGACGGTCTCATCAGAATGTTGATACAAATCGTCCACAACTGCTCCTGTTTTTTATTAAAAAGGTAAGTCCACATCCGGATCAGGATCTGTGGGAGGCTCTGGGCTCGAAGAGTCGTCCGGGTCGTTGCCCTTTTGGAGGTCATTGAGAAAGTCTTCAAAAACGGAGAGATCTCCCGGCTCTTCAACCTCTTCCATAGACTCATCATGATCGTATAACATCATATCTTCCGGCTGGATACCGACTTCGTTCAAGATTTCTTCATCCACGAAAACCGGAGCTCCGGTACGAACCACCAACGCCAAAGCATCTGACGGTCGGCAATCGATGAAAAAGGTTTTGTCGGTTTCGATTACGAGGTTAGCGTAATACGTTTCGCTTACCAATCCAGTGATCTCCACCCGCAACAAGCGTGCTCCCAACTGATGTAAAAGCGATAGCAGCAGGTCATGCGTGAGCGGTCTGGCAACGGCGATATTCTGCAAAGCAATTGTGATCGACTCAGCTTCGAACAGACCAATCCAAATTGGTACATAACGTTCACTGGTTTTGTCTTTCAAGACGATAATACGATCCTGGTTGGTCAGACTGACTCTGACGCTGTCAATCTGACATTCGATCATTTTTCCCATATTCCACCAACTACATTTGTGTTTAACTGTTGACTTAGATTCTAACATGTTTGGCCGTGCTTCACCTTAAAAAAAAGGAGGTCACTGGAAATTTTTTTTATTGAGGAGAATAATAGAGAATTCCTGGCAGTTTCGGATATAATGGAAATAAATAAACCGCGAAAGCACTTGCTTAACTGCGACTTAAGGGCGTGAATAGGTAAAACAGGTGCTTTAATTATTTACTGGAAAGAGGCAGTTTTGCAGGAACCACATCCGCAGAGTTTATTGCTAATAGAGAAACACCGTAAGCTTGAAATTTGCTTTAATGGTGCCCTGTTGCGCAAAGGCTATACCGTTTTACAAGTAAACAGTGGGGGCGATGGTTTGGTCAGTCTGAATGGCTTTCGCCCTGACGTTATCGTGATTAATGCTGCATCGTTGCGAACGAATGGTTTGCGGATCTGCTCCTGGTATCACAATCGTTTGCCCAGCATTCCTGTTATCTTGATCGTTGCTGAAGATGAGCCAATTGCAGATGCAGATTCTGTGAATGTGATCATGCATTTGCCTTTCACTGTTCAGAAATTGGTGAACCGCTTACGCTCTTTTGAGCAAACCTTTAACCAGGATATTTTAGTCAGGGGACCACTCCAGCTCAATCCAAAGACCCGCATGGTCACGTATTACGATAAAAGCACCTATCTGACTCCCCGTTTGACCCTGCTGTTACAAGTTTTCATGCAAAACAATTCTCAACCGCTTGGGCGTGAAGAGTTATTTAAGCGGGTCTGGGACACGGATTACACAGGAGACACCCGCACCCTGGACGTGCACATCAGTTGGCTGAGAAAAGTGCTGGAAGAAAACCCAACCAATCCCCAGTTGATCAAGACTGTGCGTGGGGTTGGGTACCTGCTCGATTTGTAGATTTTCCAAATATTCTGTATTGAAGTAAACCTGGCCGTACGCGAGGGGTTTGCACCTCCCGCCATAGTTTAATTGTGCCAGCCGAGCGGATGAGGTCGAGCCCCGTCCCTCCGCAGGGAAAAGAGTTCCGCCGTTCCACCTTCCATGGACTCTTGTTTCGTTGGGATTTAATCTAATCCGTACGGGAGGGGCTTGCTCCTCCCGCCACCATTTAATTGTGCCCGCCGAGCGGATGGGGTCAAGCCCCATACGTACTTGAGGAATTTGCACCTACCATCACCATTTAATTATGCCAGCCGAGCGGATGAGGTCGAACCCCATCCCTCCGCAGGGAACAGGATGGAAACCGATTTCTACAAAGGCTACGTGGATGATTAATCAACGATAAAACCAGGCTCTACACCCAAACATGTGCCGACCTGGATAGCGCCGCGCAGCCAACCATGATCCATTGGCATTGGTTTGTTCTTGCCAGCCACCTCTTCCAAAGGTACACTGCTCATCGCGCCATCTTTCC
>DOEX01000011.1 GCA_003532515.1 Anaerolineaceae bacterium
AAGCAGCAGTTGGTCGAAATTGCCAAGGCGATGAAAAAAGAAGTAAAGATCCTCATCCTGGACGAGCCTACTGCAGCACTGAACGAAACTGATAGCGATAATCTCCTGCGCCTAATTGGCGGTCTCAGAGACCAGGGTGTGACATGCATTTTGATCTCCCACAAATTGCGCGAAGTGTTGGAGATTGCCGACACCGTCACTGTTTTACGAGACGGCAAGACCGTTATTACGCTTGATGCCCAAAAAGACGTGATCAATGAGCCAGTTCTGATTAAGCACATGGTTGGTCGGTCAATTGACAACGTCTTCCCCAAACGGGAAAAAGTGGAACTCGGTGATGAAGTGCTCAGGCTTGAAGATTGGAGTGCTTTTTCATACGCACTGGGCAGGGACATTCTCAAGAAGATCAATATCAACGTGCGCGCTGGTGAGATTGTTGGCATTGCTGGCTTGATGGGTTCGGGTCGCACCGAACTGGCAAAGAGCATCTTTGGCAACCCGGACCACTATCGCTTAAACGGAAAAGTATTCATCAACGGCGAAGAACAAAAATTCCGTGATCCAGGAGATGCCATCAAAGCTTCGATTGCCTATGTCACAGAAGACCGAAAAGGCAACGGATTGATTTTGATTGACGATGTCAAACACAATATCAGCCTGGCAAATCTCAGGGAAATCACCAAAGGGGGCGTAATTAATGAGAATGACGAGATCTTGGTCGCTAACAAGTATCGCACTGAACTCAACATCAAAACGCCCAGCATCCAACAAAAGGTACGCAACCTCAGCGGTGGCAACCAGCAAAAAGTATCCCTGGGGAAGTGGTTATTTGTCAAACCGGGCATTTTGATTCTGGATGAGCCTACACGTGGTATTGATGTTGGCGCAAAATATGAAATTTATACCCTTATGAACGCATTGGTAGAGCAGGGCATGAGCATCCTCATGATTTCGTCTGAACTGCCTGAAGTCCTTGGCATGAGTGACCGGATTTACGTCATGTCTGCTGGGAAAATCAACGGAGAAATGCCAGTTGAAGATGCCACACAGGAAAGCATCATGTCACTGGCAGTGGATTATTAGGAGACGTCTATGGAAGATTCAAAGCAAGTACCGAGCAATACAGACCGAGTGAAAAACCTGCTGGATATCCTGAAGGCAAACATCGGCGATTATTTTATGTTCTTCGCGCTTGTCATCATTATGATTTTCTTTACGATCACTACAGACGGCGTCTTCATCTCCTCCAGAAACATCAGTAACCTGATCAACCAGATGGGTTACATCGCGGTACTCGCAGTCGGTATGACGCTTATCATTGTCATCCGCCACATTGAGCTTTCAGTCGGATACCTGGCTGGCTTCTTGGGTGCATTTGCCGCCATCGCGATGACCTTCTGGGGTTGGCCTGTTTTTGCGGTCATCCCGGCAGTGATGGTTCTGGGTATTTTGGCAGGTTCGCTCACGGCTACGCCTGTAGCCAAGCTGGGTGTACCCGCCTTCGTCTCAACCATGGCAGCAGGCCTGATTTTCCGAGGAGCGTTACTCCTGGTGACAATGGGCACCGGTACCATTGTTATTAGAGACCCGATTTTTAACGCCATCGGAAATGGTTTCATACCCGATTTACCACTGGAAGGGTTCTTGCCTGGAAGGCACAAACTCACCCTGATCATCGGTCTGATTGCGATCATTTTTTCCATCTATTCGTCAATCAAGAACCGCAAGACGAAGCAATCTTACAATTTCACAGTTTCAAGCTTTGGCTTGTTTATCGTGCAATTGGTTCTCATTGCAGGGTTGATTGGATATATTTCCTGGATCCTCTCCGGTTATAACGGAATATCCTGGAGCCTTGTGATATTGCTGTTAGTGGTATTGATCTTCCAGTTTATCACCACCAAGACCCCGCTTGGGCGTCACATTTATGCCGTAGGTGGCAACCCGGAAGCCGCAGAATTGAGCGGTATCAGCGTTTCCAAGATTACTTACATCGTATTCGGAGCAATGGGGCTGCTCTCGTCCCTTTCGGGCATTATGTATGCCTCGCGCTTGCGGTCGGCAACAACCACGGCAGGTCTTGGGTTTGAGACGGACGCGATCGCGGCTGCCTTTGTGGGCGGTGTGTCAGCGGCTGGCGGTGTTGGCACGATCATCGGTTCCATCATTGGCGCCCTGGTGATGATGTCTCTGACAAGCGGAATGAACCTGATGGGTATCGATATTTCCATCCAATACATTGTGCGCGGTGCTGTACTTGTTTTGGCTGTGGTCTTTGACCGCATCACCCGCAGAAATCGCTAAGATTTCAAGTATCGAAGTGAAGGAGATGGGAAACCATCTCTTTTTTTTTGTATTCTCTTCGGAGAACCCCGATAAACCGGAGCAAGCGAGGACCCCGATTCGGTTGAAGTGTGTGTATAGTTCGTGAAATTTCATAAATTGTAGGGAGAGATTGGAAGCAACATGGGCTTACCTCTCCGGAATCTTACATGTGCTTCCAATCCGCCGTTGTGCATGGAAAAAAATCCACACACAAAGTTTCTGCATAAGGCGGATTGAGGACGGAAAACATTTACGTAAAGAAGCGATCACAACGTCCTCAATCACGCCCTACGGGAACAACTTCTCGCATCACAAGCCCATTCCCGTCTTCATATCCCGCCAAAGGAAGGATCGTATTCGCTACGTCAACGTTAACTTATCCTTGTCAGTGATAGAATTGAATCCAATTAACTTCAGGAACCAAGGAGGTTACTATGATTAAAGATTTAATGAGAGATGCCAAGGGGCGCATGCAGACCGCACTGGATGTCTTAAGTGACGATTTGGTGGGTATTCGCACCGGTCGTGCTTCTCCTGCCCTGGTTGAGAAGCTGCAAGTTGAGTATTATGGCTCTGAACTGACCCTGATCCAATTGGCAACAATCAGTGTGCCAGAGGCGCGTCAGTTGATGATCCGACCTTTTGACGGGTCTTCTTTGAGGGCGATTGAAAGGGCGATCCAGGCATCAGACCTGGGGCTTACCCCCAGCAATGACGGTAAAGTGATTCGTTTGAACCTTCCTCCCCTTACCGAGGAACGCCGGCATGACCTGGTAAAAATGGTCAATAATCGCCTGGAAGATGCACGCGTTGCCATTCGCAACATCCGCCGTGATTCATTGAAAGATTTACGCGATTTCGAAAAAGAAAAATTGATATCTGAGGACGAGCTGCATCAGGGTGAGGAAGAGCTGCAAGACCTGACAAACGAAATGACCGACCAGGTGGCTGTGATCGGCAAGCGTAAAGAAGAAGAAATAATGGAATTTTAAGGTGAGCACTAAAACTGAGTTACCGGTGCCTGCCCACGTTGCCATCATCATGGACGGCAACGGGCGCTGGGC
>DOEX01000026.1 GCA_003532515.1 Anaerolineaceae bacterium
CTGTAGTCGTTGAGGGTGGCGATTTCGTCTCCCAGGTAAATCAGGGGGATTCCGCCGGCAGTCATAACCACAAAATGCAGCAGAAGAATGCGTTTGATGGCTAACTCCACTTCTTCAGGTCCTTCTTCTGCCAGGGCTTTTTCAAGCCCCGCCAGGGATGCGCAAGTCCCTGATATACGGCAATCGCCTGTTTTTGGGTTTTCCTGGAAGGGAAGCCCGCGCGCAAAACTACCTGTGAAGCGACCGCGGTAGAACTCGTTTAAAAAGCGGCGGTGGTCGTAGCCGTTGATGCCCAGCCTGGCAGCATCGTCATCCGAAAAAGTCCAGCCAATGTCATCGTGACAGCGAACATAATTGACCCAGGCAGTTCCCTCTGGAAGCTCAAACCTTTCGTGCAGTGCTTGCGAAAGCAAATTGACTTCACGCGTCGCCAGGCTGTTCCAGAGCAGCGCCATCAGTAGGGGATTATAAGAAAGCTGGCATTCCAAAGGTGAAATGTACTTGATCACTTCCTCCGGATGCACAATCGCTTCAGATTTGAACAGGATGGCAGGTGCAACCACGCGCGTAATGGCATTGAAGCCCTGCAAAATGGCGTGCGCCTCTGGCAAGTTCTCGCAGGAAGTGCCCAGCTCTTTCCAGATGAACGCCACCGCGTCCAGGCGGAAGATCTCCACTCCCTGGTTGGCCAGAAAAAGCATTTCTTCGCTCATTCGGTTAAAGACCAGCGGGTTGCTGTAATCCAGGTCCCATTGATAGGAGTGAAACGTGGTCCAAACCCAGGATTTGATGTCTTCAAACCAGGTAAAGGCTCCCGGATGTTCGTCCGGGAAGATTTCTCTCAGAGTTTTTTCGTATAGGTCGGGCACAGTCCGATCCGGGAATATGCCGTACATGTCGCGGTAATCCGGGTCGCCGGCTTTTGCTTTGAGCGCCCATTCATGCTCGTTGGAGGTGTGGTTGATCACCAAATCCAGCACCAGGCTGATGCCCTGGTCACGCAGTTCGCGTGAGAGCTGTGCAAGTTCAGCCATCGTACCCAGGGGCGGATGGACTTCCCTGAAAGAGCTGACGGCATAGCCGCCATCATTTTCGTTCTCTGGCATCTTAAAGAGCGGCATGAGGTGCAGATAGGTCAGCCCGAGTTCTTTGAAATAAGGGATTTTGGCGCGGATCCCCTCCAAATTTCCAGCAAAACGATCCACGTAACAGACACCGCCCACTACCTGGTTGGATTGGAACCAGAGCTCGTCCGTTTCCCGCTGGCAGTCAAGTTCGCGTAAATCCGCAGGGCGCTGGAAAGCGGCTTGTGCCATGCTCTTTAGCAGGTTTTCAAGGTGAAAGACCATGTCATAGCGTTTGCCGTAAAGGAGATGGTAAAGCTGAAACAGGTCATCAAAATGACTTCCCAAACGCTGTGTAAAGAGTTTCCAGGCTTGCGGGTCCTCTTCAACTAAGAGGGCAAATTCCTTCTCCAGAATGGGCAAAAGACGCGCCAGAACGCGGTTGGATTCCACATGAAGGTCTATAATTCCAGCTTTCATCGCTGTTGCTCCTTGAAGATCACTTCTTGCTGAAAATTTTTATTGCTTATCTGATCCTAAATAGCCAGGTTGTGGGGCATTAGGACCGGAAGGGATATTGGCTTTATCACCCACAGGCAGCAGCCACAGGAAGCCATAGGCTGGCAGGGTGTAATCGCCGGGATAAATAGTCTCACCACTTAATAAATCAATAAACTTTTCTGCTGTCTCCGGGATCCAGCCTTTAACCGGAACATCGCGCAGGTTGTTGAGCACCACAATACGAGTTCCTTCCCACTTTCGTTGATAGGCAACCACCGCCTTTGTCTCGAAACTGAAGGATTTCCAATTGAAATCGCCTCTCCCAAAGACCGGGTGCTGCTTGCGGACAGCAATTAAATGACGGACCTTGTTCAACAGCGAGTGCGGGTCAGCATCCTGGACGGCAACGTTCACCCGCTTGTAACTATAGACAGGATCATCGATGACCGGAGCATACAAGCGCTCAGTGGGCGCGTCCGAAAAGCCGGCATTGTGGCTGGCGTCCCACTGCATGGGCGTGCGCAGACCATTGCGGTCAAACAATTCAATGTTATCGCCCATGCCAATTTCATCGCCATAATACAGGAAGGGGGAGCCCATCATGGTCAGCAACATGGAGTGCAACAACAAAATCTTGCGTTGATCGTTATCAAGCAAGGGTGCCAGACGCCTTCGGATGCCCAGGTTGATGCGCTGTTTGGGGTCTTGCGCATAGGTATCCCACATCCATTGACGTTCCTCGGGTGTGACCATCTCGAGTGTCAGCTCGTCGTGGCAGCGCAAAAACGTGCCCCACTGGCAGCCTTCCGGCAGGTCCGGGGTACGTGCCAAAATCTCTTCGATGGGGGTGCGGTCGCCCTTGGCAAGTGCCATATAAAGGCGCGGCATGAGCGGAAAATGGAAGTTCATGTGCATTTCATCGCCGTCGCCAAAATATTCTATTACGTCTTCAGGCCATTGGTTGGCTTCGCTGAGTAATAGCGTTTCCGGGCTGTATTCATCCACAAATTTACGCATTCGTTTCAAAAATTGATGAGTTTCAGGCAGGTTTTCGCAATTGGTGCCCTCACGTTCAAACAGGTAGGGTGGGGCATCCACACGCAGTCCGTCCGCGCCGGCATCGATCCAGAATTTGACCACGTCCAGCATGGCTTGCTGGACCTCTTCGTTGTCGTAATTCAAATCGGGCTGGGTGGAAAAGAAGCGGTGCCAGAAATACTGTCCGCGTAGATCATCGAAGCTCCAGTTTGAGGTTTCGGAATCGGTGAAAATGATGCGTGCCTCCTGATATTTCTGGTCGGTATCGGACCAGACGTACCAATCGCGGTATTTGGCGTGGTCGGGGTGATTGGGGTCGCGCGATGCCTGGAACCAGGCGTGTTGGTCGGAAGTGTGGTTGGGGATGATCTCAACAATGATACGCAATTCGCATTTGTGCGCTTCATTCATCAGATTCTTGAAGTCATCCATGTTGCCATAGGCGGGGAAAATGTCGCAAAAATCACTGACGTCATAGCCATCATCGCGGAGTGGAGAGGGCATGATCGGCAAAAGCCAGATAGCGTCCACACCCAAAGCTTTGATGTAATCCAGTTTGCTGGTCAGCCCGGGCAGGTCACCCCAACCATCACCGTTGGAATCTTTGTAAGCGCGGGTGTTGAGCTCCATGAAAATGGCATCCTTGTACCAGGGTGTTTTTTGTGTCATGTCGTTCTCCAAATTATTTTCTCGAACCCCTTCCTACACATTACTACCCCCTCTTTGAGGGGGGCAGGGGGGTGAGAGGGGTTGTTTGTAGGGAATGGGCACCCGACCATTCCATGGAATTAGCAATCCTTCGTACGGAGGGGGTCTACTGTCCTGTGAGGATCATCTCCCTTCGCCGACCTCCGCATCAGCCAGTAGGGAAAAGGCCTGCCTTTTCCGCTATCTAACTCACAATGCCAATCGTGGTTGAGGCCGGCCTCAACCCTACGACTAATTCTTCGTACGGAGGGGACTTGCTCCCTCCGACAATAGCAAAGGAAGGGGACGAGTCCTGCTCGCTATGCTCCCAGCATCATGACCCCTTCCCTACGATTTATTCCCTCCAAACACCCACCCCTTAGCCCCCTCCTTGGAGGGGGTGGGGCGCAAGCTATCCATTTTGTTAATTTACAGATTCAACGGAAGGGATACCCTCACAGAGCAATAGAGCCCCTTCCCCACGATCCAATCGGTTATTCGACCACCTACCCCCTCCAGGGAGGGGGATTGAGGGGGTGGGTATTTTTGTTAATTTTATCGTTGGGAGACCGTGGACCCTCACCAGGGCAGGGGCCTCCCTTATATCATTTGCAAGGAATGGGCAGTGCCCATTCCCTACGATTACTTCTATCCTTTGACCGAACCAGCCATCATGCCGCGCACAAAGTAACGCTGCAATCCAAGGAAGACCAGCAGCGGCAAAATCATGCTGATAAAAGCTGCCGAGGTCATCAAATGCCAGTCCTGTCCTTTTTCTCCAACCAAACGAGCGACTGCGATGGTAACTGTCTGGTTTTTCTCGCCCAGGAAAACCAGGGCGACCAGGTAGTCGTTCCAGAGCCACAAGAACTGGAAGATCGCGAAGGATGCCAGAGCAGGAACAGACAACGGCAGGATCAGTTTGGTGAAGATGGTGAAATTGGAAGCGCCGTCAATGTAAGATGATTCCAACAGCTCACGCGGGATCGTGCCAATATAATTGAAGAGCAGGTAGGTCGCCAACGGCAAACCAAAGCCGGTATGCGCCAACCAGATGCCCAAAAACGTACCGTTTAGCCCCATATTCACATAGTCTTTAAGCACCGGAACAAGGGCGATCTGCAAAGGTACCACCAGCAAAGCCACAATGATGGTGAAGACAATGTTGCGCCCGGGGAATTCCAACCAGGCGAAGCCGAAAGCGGCGAAAGCCGCAATCAGGATCGGGATGATCGTGCCTGGTATGGTGACTGCCAGCGAGTTGAGGAAGGCACCCCCCAGGTTATTACCAGTACGGGTGATGGTCTGACCTTCAGCATTTTTGTAGCTGATCGTTTTTCCACCCAAAACATCCGAGTAGTTTTTGGTAGTCAGATTAGTTGCAAAACCCACCCAACGGTTCTCAGAGATGATGGCAGTACGAGTGCGTTTGTTGCCATACCAGGTGATCAGGCGGCCATCATCCAATTCAACCGTATTGCGGAACTCTTCGAAGGTGGCGGTTTTACCCAATATTTCAAATTCACCATCAAGGTCCACAGATTCCGGCAGGACGATACGCTCAACTTCCACATTCTCTTTATGGGGGAAAACCTGCCACCAGCCACTGCGGAAGATTTCTTCGCTGGGGCGGAAGGAGGTGATCAGGATACCCAAAATTGGCACCAACCAGATGATACAGATGATAATCAGCACGAAATTGTTCCAGAATGCTGATTTTTGCTTGGCGGTTTTTAAGGTTTTCTTAGCCATCAGAACCCCCTTCTTGCTTGATTGAATTGACGAACGTTATTGATAATAATCGGGGTAACCAGTAACAACAGCACAATAGCGATAGCCGAAGCCTTGCCCGCGTCAGTATAGGTGAAGCTTTGCAGGTAAAACTCATTAGCAATCACGTTAGTGCCGTTATTGCCACCGGTCATCACGCGTACGATATCAAATGTCTTCAGGCTGAAGATCACAATGGTGGTTGTCACCGTCAGCAGGGTTCCTTTGATGTAGGGCACAATGACTGAGAAAAAGGTCTTGATCTCGCTGGCACCATCGATGCGGGCTGCTTCCAACAATTCAGCCGGCACGCCTTTGATAGCGCTGGAGAGGATCACCATGGCGTAGCCAGTCTGCAGCCAGATCATAATGATGATCAGGAAAAAATTGTTCCACGGCGCCAGGCTTAGCCAGGGTTGAGGCGTACCTCCAAGCGCGATCACGATCGCATTCAATAAGCCAATTTCCTGGATGCCTACGCCAGTACCCTTATAGGTGTAGATAAACTTCCAGATTACACCCGCTCCGACGAAGGAGATCGCCATGGGCGTGAAAATAATTGACTTGTAGATCACTTCGGCTCTGGTGCGGTCTGCCAGGGTCGCGATCAGCAATCCCAATCCCACGCTGAAGGCTGTGCCAAAAACCAACCACAACAAGTTGTTGCGGAAAGTTTCAAGCATGCGAGGATCAGTAAAAGCGAATATGTAATTATCAAATCCGACCCATTCCGTCCCCAGATAGTTGCGGAAACTGGCGATCAGTGAGCGAAACACCGGGATTGCCAGGAACCAGGCCATAATTGCTACAGCTGGTCCAACAAAAACAAAAGGCTGCAGCACTTTTGAAACCCGTTTAGGCAGTTTCATAACAAGCCAGTTGGTGACCACATAGAGCAAGGCAACGCCGCCAACACCCCACACAATCGCTACCAAGACCTGAACGATTTGGGGAGCGTTGGCTCTTTGGAGAAATAAATATCCCTGCCACAAAACCAAAAAGGTCAGTGCAGGGACGAAAAGGGATACCAGAATTTGACCCAGGGTGGTGCCAAACCACGCAAGGATTTTGCTTAACGTGTTATTGCCATTGGGTGTTGGTGTTTTAGCTTCTAATACACTCATCCAGTCACCTCCTCAGCTGTTTGGAGTCTATGGTTTGGAGAGCAGGCTTGGTTCTGGTGCCTGCTCTCCAGTTTTTAATCTAACTTGATCTGGCTAACCTTATTCAGTTGGCCAGGAGGCGTCAATCTGCTGC
>DOEX01000190.1 GCA_003532515.1 Anaerolineaceae bacterium
CGCTCGTACAGAACTTTAAAAACGGTGTTTCGCAACTGGTAGAGCAACTGGTTTCCATCCCGCTGGTCGGTAACATTATCGCAGGTGAACCTATGCCTGTGCCAGCATCTGACTTCAGCTACTATGATCCTGAATCCGGGGTGGACATTGCCCGCAGTCTGCTGCCCAAGGGTGATAATTTGAGCGACCTGTACGCCCTCAAGGTACAAGGCGATTCCATGATCGATGCCATGGTCAATGATGGGGATATCGTTGTAATGAGGCGCACCAACCAGGCTCGCAACGGTGAAATGGTTGCCATTTGGCTAAACGACCGCGATGAAACCACCCTCAAGTATTTCTACCTGGAGAACGGACGTGTTCGACTGCAGCCTGCCAACCCTTCTATGCAACCAATCATCATTAACGACCCTGGCGTCGTTGAAGTACAAGGAAAAGTCGTACTGGTCATCCGCCAATTAGACCAGTAAGAATCTCTCAATCAGGGGAAAAGCTGAGCCACGCTTCCAGGCTCAGCTTTTTTGAACTTTACTAAGGAGTACAATTGCAATCTACATCAAACTCCATCAAGGAACACACCTTGGATTTACTAGAGCGCGCCTTACAACTAAAAACTGACATCCCTGCCATCTTTTTGAGCCTGAAAAGCTCCGAGACTCCCTGGTATGCCAAGCTATTGGCAGGGCTCACCCTCATCTACGCCCTTTCGCCCATTGACCTCATCCCTGATTTCATCCCGGTTCTCGGTTATCTCGATGACCTTATCGTACTGCCCGCCCTTATTGCCCTTACCATCCATTTCATCCCCAGGGATATCTTTGAGCACTATCGCCAGGAAGCACAAGGCATGTGGCAAGATGGTAAACCCAAAAAATGGTATTTTGCCATTCCTTTTGTACTTGTTTGGTTATTTATCCTCTGGTTGATCGTAAAAAGGTTTTTACTCCATCCTTGACTGTACCAAAACCTTTACAAAACTGTCTTTTTTTTATTCTTAGTTTTACAATCAGTCCATGAAACTTACTCTATCAAACGATGGCACACCCATCGCCTACGAAACTACTGGCAGTGGTCCACTGCTGATCATCATTACCGGCGCGCTCAACACCCACAACTTTGGCGTTCCGGGTGAGATGGTGCCATTTCTTCAGGACAACTTCACCGTCCTGACCTACGACCGGCGGGGACGAGGGCAAAGCGGTGATATCCCTCCTTATATGGTCTACAAAGAGCTTCAAGACCTTGAGGCTCTGATCGATAACAATGGCGGAAAAGCCTTCCTGTATGGTCATTCAGCTGGAGCAGCTCTGGCTCTCTTCAGTGCTGCAGAATTTCCAGAAAAGGTTCTCAAAGTTGCCGCCTATGAACCACCCCTAAGTGGTGGCTGGCTTGAAAGAATGGTTACCAAGTTACTGATTCGCCAAATTCAAAAACAAGTGGCTGAAGGTCGGAATCTTGCCGTTGTAACTCGTTTTATGCGTTTTGTAGGCATGGATGATCAACTGATCGAGGACACGCTCGCATCAGAACACGGGCAAACTATCATCGACATGGCTGCCACGATCGTCTACGAAGCTAAGATTCAGGCTGCCACCAAACTATTCTTGAAAAGCCGTGCCCAAGATCTGACCCAACCAGTTCTTATGCTCGCTGGCACAAAAAGCTTCAAAACGGCACCAAGAATTATGGTCGATTTCACCCATGCCATTCCCCTGGCAGAGTCACATCTGCTGGTAGGTCAAACTCATTCCGTCGAACCCCAGGTGATCACCCCGATTTTGACGGAATTTTTCTTGCGGTCGTGAACGCGGCTGTATTTTTGATTATCAGGTCAAACTTCTAATCCACGCTAACTATCGACATCATCAAGGCATCCAGCGCTGCCAGGCTGGGGGTCAAGATGCCGCCATTCTCTGCCCTGATCGTCTCGGTCATGCCCTCAATGTAATCCGAATATTCATCAACAATTTGGTCCAATTCGTCATTGCTTAACTGGGTATCAGGAAGCAATGAACTGTTGATAGGCAAAACCGCGGCAATGTAGTACCTTCCATCTAGGCTGAGCCCCTGGTAGGTATAGAATGTTTCGTAATTGGTCACGCCCACAATTGCTTGTGAATAGAGCGTCAGGTAGCGAATCCCACGTCCATGTTCAGACTCGAGTCTTTTTTCAAGCACGTGAAAAACCTGGGCGGCATTGAATGGCGGAAGGAAAGGCAGGGTTTCTGCTGCCTGGAGATCGACACTGGGGTAATCCAATAGTGCCAGAAGGTTGCTGGCTGTGTTTCCACCATACAGACCTGCTTGCAGCATTTTCTCAAGGGGATAAACATAGATCACCGGAGTGTGGAAATGATCTTGAATTACATAGCCTGAAAAATCGATCTTCCGTCGGGCGGGCAGGGCAAATTCAGGCCAACCCTCATTTGGGTCATCAGGCAAAACGGTCGAAACCGTCGCGCTCTCTGCCACTTCTACTGGCAGTTTGAAGACCAAACCTCCCGACTCAATCACGGTGAATTCGCCGCTATACAACGGTTGTTTAGGTGCTTCCGGCGTGAGTTCGCTCTCACTTTCCACAGGCGTAGGTGTTGAGGCTTCCATTGTGGTCAAACTTTCTATCGTTGCCGCCTGTTCAGTAAGGATCGATTCAAGCGTGGAAATCTGCCCCTGATCTTCCATTTCAGTAGATGGCATGATTGGGGTAGGAGTAACCATCACACAAGATGCCAGCAATATGCTGGTCAACAAAACAGAAACAAAACAAACAGTGTACTTTTTCATTGGAAACCTCGATTTCTTGGGTGGATACTAACATTTTACATTTTTTGAGGTATGTTTACAAGTATTTTTTCAAAGGGAGTTAAGCTATTACCGTGTCTCTCGGGCTATTAATTCGTTTCATGATTTGTCAGTTTTGTCATATTAGACCTACGAAAATTTACATATTTTCCATGATTTACACCTGGTCTTAAAACAAAAAGCCCCCACGAGGGGGGCTAAGGGTTGGACTGAAAATTAAAGAACGACGACTTCGGCGCCGGCTTCCTTGAGCTTGGCAGCAGCGTCATTGGCGACGTCTTTACCAACAGCTTCGAGGACTTTGGCGTCAGCGGTTTC
>DOEX01000093.1:0-2549 GCA_003532515.1 Anaerolineaceae bacterium
GCTGCTGAATATTTTGGCATGAGCGGCATTTATGGGATCGGGATCAGTGCAGTCGGAATGCTCTCGATCAGCGGTATGATCGTTTCTGCTGATGCTTATGGTCCCATCGTTGACAATGCCCGCGGCATTGCTGAGATGGCTGGTATGGATCACGAAGTGATTGTACGTGCCGACGAATTGGATTCAGCCGGAAACACCGCCAAAGCGATCACCAAAGGTTTCTCCATCAGTGCAGCAGCTTTAACTGTTATCGCCTTATTCGCTGCCTATTCAGAGGTGGTTCAAGCGGCAGGCGTCAGCATCACCATCAGCCTACGGGAACCCCTTGTAGTTGCTGGTGTGTTCCTGGGAGCCATGACGCCGCCTTTGTTCAGCGCGCTTTTAATGCTTTCGGTAACTCATAATGCCTTTGACATGATCGAAGAAGTTCGCCGTCAATTCAGTGAAGAACCAGGCATCCTGGCAGGTACACATAAACCAGATTATGAACGCTGTGTTGGTTTGGCAGCAGAAGGAGCACTTTCTTCCCTGATTTTGCCCGCTTTTCTGGCGGTTGGGCTGCCGTTAGTGGTTGGTTTTCTGCTTGGACCGAATGCATTGGGTGGTTTCCTGGGTGGTGCCATCTTCACTGGCGTCATTTTCGCTTTGTTGATGAGCAACGCCGGCGGTTTATGGGACAATGCCAAGAAGTACATCGAGACTGGAAAATATGGTGGTCCTGGCTCGGAGGCACACAGAGCCGCCGTGGTTGGTGATACGGTTGGAGATCCTTTCAAGGACACAGCCGGTCCATCGTTGAATACCCTGATCACAGTCATGAGTCTGGTTGCTTCGCTCTTTGCCCCAATTATCGCCGTTTTCCACTTGTTTCCGTAATTTTCTCTTACTCAATTCTCTGCCTGTAGTTTTCTACAGGCAGATTTTTTTTAATGGAGATTCGGGTTAGAATTTCAATAACAATTCTTGTTTTTTGTCGGGAGAAAGTGTATGCAAAAAGTAGTGCTTGAAACTCACCGTGATCTAAACATCCCCGGGCTTTTACGTCGGCGGGTGGATGTCTGGCTGCCAGAAGAGTACCACGACAACTATGCCCAACATTTCCCGGTGCTTTACATCCAGGATGGTCAGATGGTCTTTGATCAATTTCACAGCAGGGGTGGTGGTTGGAAGGTGCATCAGGCAATCTCAGAATTGGCGAAAGCAGAAAAAATCACAGCTCCCATTGTGGTTGCCATACCGAGTACGATCAACCGGAAATTTGAATATTTACCAGCAGGTGCGTTGAACTACCCAGGAGGTAGGGCAGCATTCGAGGTTACAGCCAAGAATGATATTAGCCCTTCTCATCAGCAAATGTCAGATCAATACATCCAATGGATTGTTGACACAGTCAAGCCAGCCATCGATAAGCGCTATCGAACCCTTCCTGAAGTGGACAATACGACCTTGATGGGTTCAAGCCTGGGAGGCTTGATCTCACTCTATTTGCTCTGTGAATTTCCGCAGGTTTTCGGCAAGGCGGCTTGCCTTTCCACCCACTGGCCAATTCTTGGTGAGGGTATGATCGCCTATTTGGACGAAAAGCTACCTGAACCTGGTAATCACAAATTCTACTTTGACTATGGCAGTGAAGGGCTCGACCGGGACTATGCTCCCTGGCAGATGAAAGTTGATAGCTTGTTGCGGGAAAAGGGTTATCGTGAAGGTAAAGATTTTGCCAGTTGGAGCTTCCCGGGAGAAGATCACACCACAAAGGCCTGGGCAAGTCGGGTGCACATTCCTTTGACATTCATGTTTGGAACGATAGACCTGTAAAAGCTTTTTCAGTCATAATAGGCGCAGTGTAACTTAACAAACATTCATCAAAAGTGTCTGGTAAACTGTGTCATTTTTTACAAGTCGTATGTGGGCAAACTGATTGGTTTTCCATCAACGAAAACCATTCTCTCAACCAGCAGTCCTGAACAGAACAAGAATTCAACCTCGGTGTGCCAACCCAAAGATGACTTGGCTACATCGTAAGTCCAAAGTGTTGGCTGCAGGCAGGTTGGTTGACTGATCCCGGTTTGCTCCTTAAAAGCCAAACCTTTCATTGCCGATGCAACAGAATTTTTGGTTGTACCCAATGGGAATGTTCTGGGCACAAACATGTTGATTTCTAGCAAAGGGTCGCATCCAGGTTCCATTTGACCTGCTTCCGACAGGTTTGCACAAACAATTTTTGGGAATTCTTCTACCTGTTTTTCATAACTTTTACGTATAACAAAGCGGGTAAACGGCACTGCTGCTGAAAATAAAAGCAACAGGACGACCAGAAGTGCAATTGCAGTCCGGCAGCCTCTTTTGGGACCTGGGCGGGATTCTTCGACAGTAGAAATCTCTTCGACTTCTTCCAATTGCTCAAATTCTTCAGTCATAGATCACTGCCATGTTTCCAAGAACTCCCCATGAAGTCTGGAAGACATCAATAGGTGTGTCATAAAACTTGCCATTATTCATATATCGAAGGTGAGTTGAGTTGTAGCCAGTCAATATAACCACGTGCTCAT
>DOEX01000093.1:2627-3247 GCA_003532515.1 Anaerolineaceae bacterium
TGCTATTGGTCCAGCATGTACCCCATAAGCATAAGGCGGGATCTGACCCCAGGCATCGGTGGTTACTTCGCCCACAAATCCGTAGTCGGGGTTATCTGAGAGTGGAAGGGCATATTGGAAGGTCGATTCAAAAATATGAACGCCAAAGAATCCTGCCCAATCTACCGCTGCACTGGCCTCGCATCCGAGCTCATAGGTTTGTTCATGACCGATAATCGAGGAAATGTAATGGCTTTCGGGATAGATCGGAGTTGGTTTCGGGGCGGTAGAAGAGGGGATTAAACTTTCGGTGGCAGCAGGCGGCAAAGTCGGAAGTGGAGTATCAGTTGGAGTCGTCGTGGTTGAAGAGGTTATGATGGGCGTTTGCGCAGGGGGTTCTGATGTGACCAGAGGTTCGACGGATTCAGCCTGGCAGGCGCTAACCAGGAACAACAGAACCAAGACAAGTGGAATCATGGCACTGGTCAATTTTTTATTCATTGCCTAAGTTTACTTTGCTTTTTCGGTGATGTGAATTGGTGTGGATAGATTAATCTACGAGGGAGGTTTTTATTTCGTCCCATAGTTATCGTTGATCATGAAAGGTCATCCCAATGCTGCTCATTTGGATGGTAGGATAA
>DOEX01000089.1 GCA_003532515.1 Anaerolineaceae bacterium
TTAAAGCCCAACTGTGGGAAGTTCTGCTTAATCAATTCATGCAAACCGGAAGCAATTTTCTTGTCGTCCGCTTCCATTTCATGGATCTTTTCCAACACAGCTTGCTCGCCGTCTGTCTTGCTCTTTGACGATTTTTCACGCTTGAGTTCTTTGGCGCGCTCTTTCATCGCGGCTTTTTCTTCCTCAGAAAAACCACCGCCAGACTCCTGAGCGGTCTGTTTTTTCTCATCATTTAAATTTTCTTGTGCCATTTTGTTTCCTTTCACCTGCTTCAGTAATTCCTAAATCATTTATCATTCTGTGACAACATCAGGAAACTTACAAATTTTTTAAAACTTAAATTGAAAAGGATTTGAAGTAACTATTGTCCACTTGGCACTGGATTTCTAACAATGAAAATGTAAGTTCTTTTCTTGAGCTTAGCGGAACAAATTTCTCAGCAGTGAAAGGGCAAGTTTGGCGAACATCAACAGGTAATAAATCCAGTTGAACAAGAAAAAGTGGTCTTTGGCAAAATGTTTGCGATAATAACGATAGTACGATAGATGCCACTGGACAATGCTGTTGATGGGTTGGGCTTTTGAACCGCCCTCGCCGCCATAATGGGTGATTTGGCTAATGGGCACATACATAACCTTCCAGCCTTTCTCGCGGGCGCGCTTGCAGTAATCGCTGTCTTCCTGGTAGGCAAAGAATTGCTCGTCGAAGTCCCCTATGTCTTCCCAGGCTTGCCGTCTGATGAACATACATGAGCCAGAGACAGCCTTGACTTCAGCTATTTCATTTTCAGGCAGCCAAGAAAGCAGGTAACCATTTAAGGTTTTACTTTTCGGGAAGAGTTTACCAAGCCGGAAGAAATATCCGATAACTTCCATTGGTGTTGCTTCGCCCCTTCTGGATTGTTTCTGAAAACTTCCGTCGGCATTAAGGACCTTGGGAATGCTCACGCCGACATCTGGATGGGCTTTCAGAAAATCAAGCTGTGGGTTAAAACAATCTTCCGTCAACTGCGTATCAGGATTGAGCAGAAGCAAGAATTCACCTTTTGCCAGTTGGAGCATCTGGTTGCTTGGTTTGGTGAAACCTAGATTCTTCTCATTTAGGATAACTTTCACCTCAGGAAATTCTTCCTGGAGCATTGCCGGGGTGCCGTCTTTAGACCCATTATCAGCCACCAAAATTTCGTACCTGCCTTTGGGCGGGTATTCGCGGATGGAATTAAGGCACTCCCGTAAAAAATCGCGGGAATTGAGCGTAAGGATGCATATGGTTAATTCAGTCATTACGGTCTTTCTCTTTCTCAGACAGACCAGAATCCGCAGTTCCTTTTTTCAATGCCTTTATCGCGAGAAAATGATAATTGAGGGCGTGAGTCAGATGTGCACCCAGAAAGACGATGTAGCCTGTAAGATACATCCAGGTCATCAAAGCGATAATAGAGGAGAGCGACCCATAAACCGGCTCATAGTTCGTAAGACCAGTTGCCAGTGCCCAGGAAAGTGCCCGGGTTGCCAGTTCCCATAACCCTGCCGCAACCAGGGCACCAATAAGGCGCGCCTTGAAAGTGATAGCATTATTTCGGGGAATCCAGCTGTAGATCGCAAAGAAAAGTAACAACTTAATGACCAACGGGAGCACCCACCGCAACCATTCATATAGCCGCGTCTTAACCAGGAAAATCCCATTAAATTGAATGTCGTCAATTTCAAAGATACTCTGAATGGTATCGATGGCAATTGAGCCCAAAAAGAGCACCACGATAACCAGGATGATCAATAATGCCATTGCCCGGCTTTGGATGAAACCCGGATTGCGCCCCTTCGGGAAAGCGCGGTTGATATTGACGATGATTTTGTCAAAGACGTTGCTGGCTGACCAAAGCAAACCAATAACCGCTACAATAGTGAAAGCCCCTCGTTGTTCCAATACACCGTTGATTAAATTGTTGATGAGGTTCACCGAGACCGGGACAAATTCTCTGATCACTTCGAAGAGTTTTTGCTTGACTACTTCCCGCTCCAGGAATGTCGATGCAATGGAGACTGCTGCCAGAAGAATCGGGAAGATTGAGAATAACGAGTAATAAGATAAGCTCGCCGCAGCCTCTGGACCCCGCATTAAAGAAAAGTTGTTGAAGGTGTGCCGGATGATTCCCAGAGCCCCGCCTGTGAGTTTGTTCCCTTTGTAGTAAACCTTTTTTAGGAACTCACGTGCGCCGGAAATTCGATCCACAGCCTTAGCCAGGAACTTTTTTGTCCCTTCCTTGAAACTTTGCATAAATTGATTATAAGCGAATCGAAGCCCATAAAAAACAGACTACAACCAGATCGCTCCTCCACGGGGTATCGCCGGAATCTTAACTTCGCCTGGATGCAGGACCAGGGTTGCATTGCCGGACAAGCTTTTCAAGTGTTCCAACCCTTTAGGGTAAATCAGGTTACTTTTCAAAATGAAACCGTTGGGCTGGTCAACCCGGCTGGCAGTCACGATAACGCGCTTATCACCCAGCATGCGTTGATAAACCAGCAGGTCATCATCCCAGTAAAGCACCTGGAAACTGCCTTCAGCCAGAACTCCGTTTTCTTTGCGAAGCGAGATCAACCGTTGATAAAAGACAAACTGTTCTTTATCCCACTTTTCTTCTTCCCAGGGAAAGCAATTTCTCTGTGAGAATCCAGGCTCATCAACCAGTCCAATTTCATCACCATAGTAAACACAGGGCACACCAGGGAAAGTGAACTGGATCATCACCGCCAGGCGGATCAGATCATCATCTCCATTCAGCTCCGTGCGCAGACGAGTGGTGTCCTGGCTGTCGAGTACGTTGAATTGCCGTAATGCAATTGTCCAGGGGATCGCTGCCAGGTTTTCCTGCCAACTTCTCACCAATGCTTCGGTACTCAAGGTTTTTTCTGACTTCAGGACAGGTTTGCAGCGCAGGGCTTCGACCTCAAAACCTTTTAACCAGTTTATCAAGGGTAGGCTGAAGCCGCTGTAATTCATCACGCCATCCCAGGCATCTCCTTGCAGTTGACCTGCTGCTTCAAAAAAGTTTTCTCCCATCAGGTAACTTTGTGGGTTGGTTCGTTTGACTGTTTTTCGAATGGCCGGCAGCACATCCTGGTCTAACTGCTGCTCGTCATAACGACCGAGCATATTGGCAACATCCACCCGCCAGCCATCAATGCTGTAGGGGGGCAGCAACCAACTGGCAAAAACGCTTGTGTCGCTCTCAAACATCTCCGTTCGCAGGGTTGGGTCGCTGTAGTTGAGCTTGGGCAGGCTGCCGAAGCCCATCCAGGAAACATACTTATGCTCTTTATCAAAGAAAAATGCTGATCTGCGCGGGCTTTCCGGATCCCTCACCGCTTCGCGAAACCAGGGATGACCTGCCCCACTGTGGTTGGGAACAATATCCAGAATGTAACGCATTTGCGCTTCTTTGAGAGCCTTAGCCAGAGAAATCAAGGCTTCATTGCCTCCAAGAGTTGGGTCGACATTGCGAAAATCAGCCACATCATAGCGATGGTTGGTATAGGCGGTGAAGATGGGGTTGAGATAAATTGCGTTGACACCCAGTCTTTGCAGATATTCAAGATGGTCTATTATACCCTTCAGGTCACCGCCATAAAAAGGGATGTGGGTGCGGTCTGTCTGCACAGCCTGACCCCAGGGGTAGGTCTTGCGTGTGTAGCCCGGGTAGGCCTCAATTTCGCCTTCAGGATCATTGCCTGGATCACCATTAGCAAAACGATCAGGGAAGATCTGGTAAAAAACCGAACGGCTCAACCATGAGATTTCAGGGCTATTAGCCAGAATCTTAAAATCAAAAGTTGCCAAAGGCATGGAGGTGCTCACACCTGCCGCATTCAGCCACCAGATCCTGCCTTCTGCCTGAACGGCGAAACGATAGGGCACCTTGGGCTCGTTGATCAGGAGCTCACCTTCCCAAATATTCGTTTGATTGCGGCTTTCAACCAGGTGCATTGCCTCTAAATGTTGTTCGCCGTTTGGGATACTGCGCAGGATAATCTGCTCAGGCTGCCCCGCGGCTGGTACCTCAAGGCGGATAGTCACCACTTCACCCAAGGCTGGGTAGGGGTTCGAGACGTGATCGCGTGTGCCAGAATGCACAATTTGTCGGATCCATTCCGGGGCTTGCTCTTGAAAGACAGGGGCTTGTTTGATTTCCATAA
>DOEX01000112.1 GCA_003532515.1 Anaerolineaceae bacterium
TACATCTAGGGAGTTTTCCACTACTACCCCAACATATAGCGTATTTTAGGAGTTTTTTTATGAAGTGCCCGTATTGCCAGAATCTGGATACCAGTGTCATCGATACGACTAAAGACACTCACGGCGGCATTCGCCGTAGACGCGAATGCAAGAGTTGCCATCAACGCTTCAGCACTTATGAAAGACCTATCCTTACCACTCCCCTGATCATCAAACGAGACGGCACCCGCGAAGAATTTGATCGCGAAAAGTTGCTCGGCGGTCTACGAATGGCTTGTTCAAAACGACCCATCTCCGCCGCCCAGATTGAAAAGCTTGTTGATAATATCGAAGCCGAACTGCAAAAAAAAGGGCGGTCCGAAATCAGTTCTCGTCTGGTGGGAGATTTAGCCTTTAAAGCTCTCAAAGAAATCGACCATATTGCCTATATCCGCTATGCAATTGTTTACCTTCGTATGGATGATCTGCATACGATCCGTGACGAAATAAACCGTTTATTGACCGAAGAAGAATAATTAAGAGAGGGACAAATCATGATTGAACAGAAACCCAATAGCTTGGGTCTACACCCAACACCTCCCATTCCGGAGGACCTTCGGTCTATCGAACTATCCCAAAATTCTCGCCAGATTCTTGCCAAGCGCTACCTTCGTCATGGCAAGGATGGTCAACCCATTGAGACGATTGATGAAATGTTCTGGAGAATTGCCTGGCATGTTTCGAATATCCCTGAACGCGAAGAAGACCACGACACTCTTGCCAGGGAGTTTTACAACATGCTCGCAAGCAAAGCTTTCTTTCCCAATTCCCCCACCTTTACCGGTGCAGGTACCCCTCTCGGTCAACTTGCTGCGTGCTTTGTTTTACCAATTTCTGACGACATGGGGCGTGCTAAAGATGGAATCTTCAGCACATTGCGCAATGCTGCCCTGATCCAACAAACTGGTGGCGGAAATGGGTTCAACTTCTCCCGTTTACGGCCGTCTGGATCCCTTGTGAACGCTTCTGCTGGTCAGGCAACTGGACCCGTCGGCTTCCTAAAGGTTTATGACAATGCCTTCGGTGAAATTGCTCAAGGCGGCACACGCCGAGGTGCCAATATGGGCGTGCTGCGCGTGGATCATCCGGATGTGGAGCATTTTATTTCCTGCAAGACCAACGAAACTGCCATCACAAACTTCAATATTTCCCTTGCCATCACGGATGACTTTATGCAAGCGGTGGAAGAAGATGGTGACTGGGAGTTGCGCTTTCCTGATATTCACGTGCCGGAATACAAGCATTTTCATGGCACTCTTACCCAGGCAATAAAAGCCGGGTTGCCGATCAAGACCTACAAAACGGTCAAAGCCCGCGCGTTGTTTAATAAATTTGTCAAACAAGCCCATCACAACGGTGAACCAGGTGCCCTCTTCATTGACGCCGCCAACCGTCAGAACCCAGTCCCACACCTCTACGAACTGGAAGCAACCAATCCCTGTGGTGAGCAGTGGTTAGGTCCGTACGAAAACTGTTGTCTCGGGTCGATCAATCTCGGGCAGCATTTTGGCGAAAATGGCACCGTCGATTGGGTCAAACTTCGTCAGACCACCAAGACCGCCACGCTCTTCCTTGACCACGTGGTCGACAAAAACGCCTATGTTCCGGATGTACCAGAGTTACGCCAGGCTGCATTGAATTGCCGACGCATTGGTCTGGGCATCATGGGTCTGGCTGACCTGATGTATCACTGCGGTGTGCGCTATGGCTCCGAAGAATCACTTGAATTTTGCGGTCAGGTGATGGAATACGTACGCTATTTTTCCATGGAGACAAGCATCGAACTGGCGGAACGGAATGGACCTTTCCCGGCGATCAACGGAAGTATCTACGACCCTCAGGACCTGAAATGGGAAGTCCCCACCCCGCTCTCCGCCTATACCCGCAACTGGCAGCGTCCGTATCTGGATTGGGGCTTGATCACCGATGGAATTAAAGCCCACGGCATTCGCAACGCCGCCCAAACCACCATCGCACCAACCGGAACCATCGGTACGGTCGCTGGCGTGGAAGGCTATGGCTGCGAGCCGGTCTTCGCTCTCGCCTATGTTCGCCATGTCAACGACAAAGGCAATGATCTCGTTCTCAATTATGTCAGCCCGCATTTCCAGGAAGCCCTGGATGCCGTTGACCTGAGTGACTTGGAAAAAGAAGAAATCATAAATCAGGTGCTCGAGCAAGGCTCCTGCCAGCATATCGAGCAGCTGCCTCTGCACATCCGTAACGTCTTTGTAGTTTCTTCTGATGTTACCGCCGAGGAACACATTTACATCCAGGCGGCACTACAGCGATTTGTCGATAACAGTCTCAGCAAAACCATCAACTTCCCAGTCGAAACCACCGAAGTAGAAGTCGCAGAGGCTTTTAAGTTAGCCTGGAAGTTGGGCTGTAAAGGCATCACAGTCTATATCACCGGTTCGCGAGAAAAAGTTGTTTTGGAGACCAAGCAGACGATGGAAAAGAAAGAATCCGCCGCCAATGCAGCCAAAATCCCACTTTTTGGTGAAGATTCAAGCGGACAACTGAGTTTCTTGAAAGAGAACAAGAAACCTCGTCCTCGGGCTCTTAGAGGCTATACCTATTCAATCGAAACACCCCTTGGCAAAGCTTTTGTCACCATCAATGAAAATGGCGGGGGGCAGCCTTTCGAGGTCTTCATCAATACTGCCAAAGCGGGATCCGAGACGGCAGCACACTCCGAAGCTATCGGTCGCCTGATCTCCTATAACCTTCGCATTCTATCGCCTGTTGAACCGCGTGAACGCCTGCGAATCATCCTGGACCAACTGGCTGGCATTGGCGGCGGTCGCTCACTTGGTTTTGGGATCAACCGCGTTCGGTCATTACCAGATGGGATCTCGAAAGCCCTGGATGAATATCTTTTCCGGGAAAAAGAAGAGCCTGAAATCATAAGCCAACCGATGGCAAGCACGCCCTTACCCCTGTCACCTGAACAACCTGCTATTCACCCAATCGGTGAACTCTGCCCTGAATGCGGTGAAGCGACATTGATCAACGAAGAAGGCTGCAAAAAGTGTTATACCTGTGGGTACAGCGAGTGTTGATGTGAGCACACAACTGCAACCAAACCAAAGAATGATCGTCCTGGCTGGCAACATTGGCAGCGGCAAGACTTCACTAACGCAATTACTCAGCCTGGCTTCTGGCTGGACTCCTTCCTATGAGTCGGTCGATAACAATCCCTACCTGGCTGATTTTTACGCCGATATGAAAACCTGGGCGTTTCATCTGCAAATGTACTTTCTCGGCAATCGCGCCCAGGAGATCGAAACCCTGGCGAATTCAGGTAACTCAGCCGTATTGGACCGCAGCATTTACGAAGATGCCCACATTTTTGTGCGGGCTCTGTATGAAATGAACAACCTCTCAGACCGGGATTACCAGGCTTATTTCAAATTGTACGAGCTGGTGCTCAAGACCTTGCCAAAACCCACCCTGCTCATCCGCCTTGTAACACCGGTTGAGACACTTGTGGATCGAATACAGCAGCGAGCTCGCTCTATTGAAGACACGATCGACCCCGGCTATTTGCGATTATTGGATTCCTATTATCAGCAATGGGACCAGGAGTACGCTGAAAGCCCGGTTCTCACAATTAACAGCCAGCGCTTCGATTTTGTGAATAACCCTGACCATTTTAAGCAGGTCGTCAATGCGATGGAGAAGTGTATCGAGTCAAAAACGAACTTGGTTCTGGTAGAACCAAGTCATATTATTGATGCCGGTGTGGGGCGAGAGTGAAAGCACCGAAGTCCTCATCATAAGCAAACGTGTTGTGCTTTCAATCCGCCGATAGATGGATTTAACTGTAAAAGATGTCTAATTCTATTTGAATCAAAGTAGGGAACGTGCAATGCGCGTTCCACCTTAGGTAAATGGCATATGAAAGAGTTGTTTGACAGAACGGTCAACCGCTAAGCGCTGTGTGTAACCCCTACAGCGCATCCCGATTTCATTATCTATCACCCCCTCTAAAGAGGGGGTGATAAGATGGAACTCTACTCCTGCCAGGTCAATTCCCAATCCCCAACAAAAACACTTTCGCCTTCCTGGATTCCAGCTTTTCTTAGTTCTTTATCTACCCCAATACCAGCCATAAATTTTTGGAAACGCCTCACTGAACCTGGTTGGTCAAAGAAAGTCATTGCCGCCGCTCGTTCAATGCGCTTGCCAGTGACGATATAACCTTCATCGGTTTTTTCGACCTCAAAAGCGTCTGGATCTTCATCACTGCGATAGATCGGCAAGGCAATTTCAACTGGTTCAATCGGCAATTCCTGCAGTTCATGCCAGGCTTTCCACATCAATTCTTTCAAATTCAACCTGCTGACAGCTGAGATCGGCATCAGTTCTATGCCATCCTCAGAAAATTGCTGGCTCAAATCAGAAAATTTTTCTGCTACCATTGGCAGATCCATTTTGTTCAAGACCACTATCTGCGGTAGCGCACCCAGTCTTTCGTCGAACATATCCAGTTCGCTGTTGATCACCTCAAAATCAGCGTGTGGGTCTTCACTTAATCCATCCAACACGTGAATAAGAATGCGAGTGCGCTGCACGTGGCGCAGAAACTCAAACCCCAGCCCCACAC
The DNA here is from genome assembly GCA_003532515.1 of Anaerolineaceae bacterium. Classification (GTDB taxonomy): domain Bacteria; phylum Chloroflexota; class Anaerolineae; order Anaerolineales; family Anaerolineaceae; genus Mesolinea. Next base: position 4,652 of record DOEX01000112.1, read on the forward strand.
CCTCAGAAGCTCCTTCAATCAAACCGGGGATATCCGCCATGACCATCGTGGTATCCAGATTCAACGGCACTACTCCCAGGTGAGGCTCAAGGGTCGTGAATGGGTAGTCAGCAATCTTGGGCGTTGCATTGGTTGTAGCGGCTAAAATGGATGATTTCCCGGCATTTGGCAAACCTACCAACCCAACATCCGCAATTAGTTTCAATTCGAGCTTAAGTGTGAATTCTTCGCCTGGCTCGCCTCTCTCGGCTGTCAGGGGCATCTGGTTCCGGCTGCTGGCAAAATGCTGGTTGCCTCTGCCACCCCGTCCACCTTTGGCGACGACCAGAGTCTGATTTGCTTCGACCAGGTCGCCAATCAATTCAGCATTCTCATCATTGTAAACAATAGTACCAGGGGGAACTTCAATGACCAGGTTACTGGCAGAACGACCAGAGCGATTGGATGGTCCCCCATTTTTCCCAGGATGGGCAGCAAATATCTGATTGTAATGGAAGCGGTTTAAGGTATTCAAAGTCGGATTAACCTTGAGGATCACATCCCCACCTCNNCGGTGCATGTGCACCATGCCATCGCCACCTTTTCCGGAGGCAACATTGATAACTACTGAATCGATGAACATATTCTTTCTCTTTCTTTTGGTAAAAGAAGTTTAACACGAAAAAGAGGCCGGGATCACCCGACCTCTTTCAAACGACTTTCGAAATTATTTATTCAACATTTTCTTGAGAATGTCTTCCAGGTCGGGCTTGCCGATCTCTTCGAGTTCATATCGAACTCGCTGGGTTGGTTTCTCGATCTTCATAACACGGGTCAGGTCAATCGGGGTACCGATTACAACCAGGTCAACATCCGAAGAATTGATCGTGGTTTCCAGGTCGCGTACCTGTTGGTCACCGTAACCCATAGCTGGCAAAATGCAACCAGTGTCGGGGTACTTTTTGTAGGTCGCGGTGATCTCACCGACGGCGAACGGGCGGGGATCGACGATTTCCGCTGCGCCAAAGCGGCGGGCAGCCACCCAACCAGCACCGATCTTCATGCCGCCATGGGTCAGGGTCGGACCGTCTTCAACAACCAAAACACGTTTGCCGCGAATAGCCTCAGGGTCATCCACATAAATCGGAGAAGCGCCTTCGATGATGACAGCTTTTGGATTGACCGCAAAGACATTTTCACGAACCTTGACAATGTCATCGGCATTGGCAGTATCGACTTTATTGATCACAACCACATCAGCCATGCGAATGTTGACTTCACCGGGATAGTAACCGATCTCATGACCGGGACGCAGAGGATCTGCAACTGCAATCAGCAGATCAGTTTTGTAGAATGCAAAGTCGTTATTACCGCCATCCCATAAGACAACGTCAACTTCCTTCTCTGCTTCGCGCAAAATTGCTTCGTAGTCCACGCCGGCGAAAACGATCACACCGTTATCAAGATGTGGTTCATATTCTTCGCGTTCCTCGA
>DOEX01000103.1 GCA_003532515.1 Anaerolineaceae bacterium
ACAACCTCGCCGTCCAATTCCGGGTAAGAATTCATCATCGACATCAAACCCGCATCGCGAATGGCTGCCTGGAAGGGCTGCATATAGACATCCCACAGATCCCTCTCACCAAGATGCACTGGTCCGCAATTCAAGCCTCCCTGCGAGAAGGCGTGACCGATAAAATGCTTGCCGGTTGCCATCACAGCTTGCGTTGGATCATCCCCTTGCAAGCCTTCGATGTAAGCCTTGCCAAATTGAGTGACCAACAGTGGGTCTTCGCCGAAGGTTTCTTCAATGCGACCCCAACGTGGGTCACGACCCACGTCCAGAACTGGTGCCAAACCCTGGCGTGCACCCATTGCCAGCATTTGCTTCCGAATTTGTTCGGTCATTTCCCGCGCGAGCTCAGGTTGAAAAGTACTGGCAAGACCAATCATTTGCGGATAGACCGTACCTCCCAAAGCCGTGACACCTGAACAGCATTCTTCATGATTGATAGCGGGAATACCCAAACGAGTCTCTTCACGGAGGAACTTTTGGATGTGGTTGTAGGCTTTTGCAGTTTCCAGAGGTGAAAGGTTGCCCGAGCCAGCAATGCGAGTGATCTGCCCGATACCATGGCTCAATTTTGATTTGACCTTTTCCGGATCCAGGCGTCCGTGAGATTGAAATTCAAAGAACCAGTGACCCCCGAGCTGGCTAATTTTCTCCTGCAGGGTCATTTGGTGCAACAGGTCATCAACTCGCTGTTTTATAAGAGATTTACTCATCACTGGTCCTCATTTTTCTATAAGTTTAAAAGTTTATGAGCGCATGCCCAAAAGCAAGTCAATCGTCAGTTGGTCGAGGCGTTCGTATTTCAACCCCCGGCTGGCAATTGCCTTGCGATCAAAATCGATCGCCTTGATAGCTTCAGCTTTTTCCACTGAATATTTACCAAACACTAGCGCCAACTCAGGAGACTCCGCGTTGATCTCTGCCAGGATTTCCTGGATCTCAGGGTCAGCATTGAACTGCGCGGCTTTTTCCTTGAGCATCAAGTAAGTGCGCATGCAGCCACGTGCAAAATCTTTCACGCCCTCGTAATCTTCGGTGCGATATGCGTGGGCATCGTAATGGCGTGAACCGCTGTAACCCACATCTTCAAGAAACTTCACCAGGTAGAAAGCGGCTTTCAGATCCCTGGAACCAAAGCGCAAGTCCTGATCGTATCGTCCGGGATATTGATCGTTGAGGTCGATGTGGAAGAGTTTGCCAGCTTCCCATGCCTGGGCAACGCCGTGCATAAAGTTTAGTCCTGACATGTGTTCATGGGCAACTTCGGGGTTAACACCCACCATTTCGGGATGATCCAATGTGGCAATAAAACCAAGCATATGACCGGTGGTAGCGTTGTAAATATCGCCCCTTGGCTCGTTTGGTTTGGCTTCCAGGGCAAACTTGAGACCATAACCCTTATCCAGGTTATATTCACACAGGAAGTTCATAGCTTCACGATTGCGCTTGATTGAATCAACCGCGCTCTTGCTGCTATCGGTTTCTGTGCCTTCGCGTCCGCCCCAGAACACATATATCTTGGCACCAAATTCGACGCCCAGATCAATGGCGCGCATGGTTTTTTGTAAAGCGTAGGCGCGAACTTTGGGGTCGTTGCTGGTGAAGGCTCCGTCCTTGAAAATCGGATCGCCAAACAGGTTGGTGGTTGCCATAGGCACAACCAGACCGGTATCGTCCAGGGCTTTTCGAAAATCACGTTTGATGGCCTCTTCTTCGGCGGGGGTAGCGTCAATCGGAATCAAATCGTTGTCGTGAAAATTGACGCCATAGGCGCCAACCTCGGCGAGCAAGTGCACCAGTTCGGCTGGGGTTTTCGGATCTCGGACCGGACCGCCAAAAGGATCTCGTCCCGTCGATCCTACTGTCCATAGACCAAATGTAAATTTATCTTCAGGTTTAGGCAAAAAAGTGTTCATCTAATTCTCCTTGTATCTCTTTCAATTAATCAAATATCATCTTGTAAAGCATTAACCTTATCTTTATCCCAACTCAACCAGCACATTGACCTCGCGGGTTCCTTGCGGCGGTATGGGAATGACGTTTCCTTTAATTCGTTGACCATCCACGATAAGCCGGACCGAATCACCAGAGCCCTGTCTTTCAACTGTAATGTTGTACTCCACACCCCGGAAGATACGTTTGGCTTCAAAACCCTCCCAGTCATCAGGAATGACCGGATGCACTGATAAGCCTTCGTGTGTCGGTTTTATTCCGAGAATATACTGGGTAATCGCCACATAATTCCAGCTGGCAGTACCTGTCAGCCAGGAGTTCTTTGCCTCGCCATGTGTAGGCGCTTCTTTTCCAGCAATTGTTTGGGCGTATACATACGGTTCGCAGCGGTGAACGTCGCTGATCGCTTCCCGAGCTGACGGGTTGATGCGCTTGTAGTAATCAAAAGCGTGGTCTCCCCTGCCAATGCATGTTTCTGCAATCATGATCCAGGGGTTGGAATGGCAAAAGACACTGCCATTCTCTTTGTATCCTGGTGGATAAGAGGTAATCTCACCCAATCGCAGCTGATATCGTTTGAAGGCAGGATTCAAAAGCACAATTCCGTGCGGGGTTGCCAACCTTTCCCGTACTGCATCAAGTGCCTGGCGAGCTTTGCCGTCTTTTATTCCCAAACCAGCCATGACACAAAGCCCCTGGGGTTCGATGAAGATCTTACCTTCGTCGTTCAAATGCGAACCAAGCGGTTCTCCAAAGGCATCATAGGCACGTCTGAACCATTCGCCGTCCCACCCGGCTTCCCAGACAGCCTTTTCCATCAGGGCAATCTTTTTGTCATAGAAGCTGGCATTGTAAAGATCAAATGAATTACTGGAGGATCCTGCAGCGTAAAGCGGAGCAAGCTGTGCCATTTCCTGGCACGACAAGATGAACAAACCAGCAATCATGACGCTTTCAGCAGTGCTTCCATCCTGGTTGGTGGTGGTTTGAAAAGACTGACCCGGCGTATCTGAAAAACAATTCAGGTTAAGACAGTCGTTCCAATCTGCCCGACCGATCAAAGGCAATTGGTGAGGTCCCAACCGATCAAGTGTGTACTGAACCGCGCGCTGCAAATGCTCAAACAGCGGCATTTCGGTACCCTCCTGGTTTTCGTAAGGTGCCAGTTCGTCAAGAATGGTAAGATCGCCGGTCTCCTTAACATACGCCGCTGTTGCCAACACCAACCAATGCGGGTCGTCATTAAAGTCTGAGCCAACATCATTGTTGCCGCGTTTTGTCAGTGGTTGATACTGATGGAAGGCACCACCATTTGAAAGTTGGGTAGCCGCAAGGTCAAGCAGCCTCTCCCGGGCCCGTTCTGGTATGATATGCACAAAACCGAGCAAATCCTGGGTAGAATCACGGAATCCCATTCCGCGTCCGATGCCGCTCTCGAAGTAAGAAGCAGAGCGGCTCATGTTGAATGTGATCATACATTGGTAAGCATTCCAGATATTGACCATCCGATTGACATATTGATCAGGCGTCACTACCTGCAGCACATTTAAGTTTGCCTGCCAGTACTGCTTCAAGTGCTCAAAAGCTTGATCAACTGCTTGTGGATTCAGATACTTCTCAATGATGGGTTCAACCCCTGCTTTATTGATCTTTTGCGATCCGGGGGCTGTAAATTTTTGGTCAGCAGGGTTTTCGAAATAACCTAAGAGGAAAATTATGCGCCTGGTTTCTCCAGGTGCCAGGGAAAAACGCAAGTGATGAACACCAACAGGCGACCAGCCCACCGTCAGCGAGTTATTCGTCACATCTCTTTCAACCGCCTGTGGATTCTGGTATCCGCGATAGGGTCCCAACNNTGCGTTTCAAAACCAGCCAGGGGCTCTGAACAGGCAAAATACGCGAAATGATTCCGCCTCTCCCGGTATTCGGTTTTATGATAGATGACCGAATCCTGTACCTCAAGTTCACCGATGTTCAAGTTGCGCTGGAAGTTCGTGGCATCGTCATTGGCGTCCCAAAGGCAAAATTCAACACTTGAGAACGCCGAGAGCTGCCTGTCCTCATCAGTTAAATTCTTAATTGTCACATCCCAGATTTCGAGGGTTTCACCAGGAGGAACAAAATAACGCAGGTCAGCACGGATGCCATTAAAGGTCGACCCGATTTTGGTATAACCCATGCCATGGCGGCAGGAATAATCTTCTAATTGGTTTTGCGTGGGCATCCAGGTTGGTGACCAGAACTGACCAT
>DOEX01000187.1 GCA_003532515.1 Anaerolineaceae bacterium
CCACAGGGGGTTGACCCTACAAATAGGTCATTTTTGTGGGAACGCTATGCAGTCCGATCAACCAACTTATATACAGACGGGAAAACAACAAAGATGTAGACCTGCGGTCTTGTCACGCATATTGCCTGTGCTTGGTGTGAAACCGGCGCGATCATGGAATTTCAGAAAGTGCAATTGTGCAAGGGTTTTGCACATGTCATAATTGCATTTTCTCCTGATTATGCCCTTCACAACCACTTTCACTGAGGCAGGAGCGCGATAATCAGGAGATATGACTGATCACATAGTCTTTATCCAATTTTTTGGAAAGGACCTGGGTTGAAATACACACAAATAAAGCAATGCCAGCGTAAAAACCAACCAAACGCCAGCTCAATAGATCAGTGCCAGACTCGCTTACAAGGCTACTAATAAGGTAATTACCGGCAAATCCAATGGCGAAGACGAAAATGAAATTGACAGACTGTAACACTGCTGGATTGGAAACCAAAAATGAAAGTAATCCCAGCAAGGAACCGAGACAGTATGCCAAGAACGGAGCAATCAGGAATGCCAGGGTGAGTGTTACAGGTTGAATGACTGGACTTATCCCTAATTTCATTATCCAGATTTTGTTCTGTAGTAAGAAAACAAGAGCGTTTAGCAACAAGGTGACAGGAAGGATCAGAGATAGCAAGGCTTTACGTTTTGAATTCCAAATTTCTTTCAATTTAATGGGCGTAGTGAGAAGCATTTCAAGACGACCGTCAATTTTTTCATTGACGAAGACTTCGGAGGAGAGAAACATCCAAATCAAAAGGAATACCCAAAGTGGTTGAATTAATGCAAACTCTTGTGACCAGATCCTGGTCATATAGGCAGCTGCTTCTGGTGAGGTTGAAACCAACGTTTGAATGTTTTCGATAGGCACAAAGACGTTTGTCCAGATCATTGTACCTGTAATAAATATGCAACTTAGCCAATAAGCAGCACTTTTCGCATTTCCGAGTTCTTTTAGGAATAAGGCTCTCCCAGGTTTATCAAGATCTTTTTTCATTCGACGCCTCATTCCTGGTTTCCATGGCTTGTAAATAAATATCTTCAAGTGAGCTCTTTTCAAAATTGACACCCGTAAACTTGACACCATTCCTTGTCAGGCAGGAAAGAACTTCAGCAGGTGCCTGGTCAAGGCGCTCTGAGAGTGTTAACCTCAAGGAAGATTCTTCTGCTGTTAAATGCTCCACATAAGGCAAGGCGGACAATTCTGAGTTTACCGATTCCAAGAGGGGGGTAGGCAAAAAATGGGGCAATTCCACCATAAGAACAGATTTACTTTGCTTGCGCAATTCATCGATATTTCCCTCAAGTATCGTCTGACCATGCTCAAGGATCATTGTACGTTCACAGAGTTTTTCAACTTCATCAAGGTCATGTGAGGTTAAAAGAATTGTCAAGCCGTGATTAGTTATTAATCCTTCCAACAGGTTGCGAAGTTCCACCCGGGCTTCCGGGTCAAGCCCTATGGTTGGTTCATCAAGTATAAGCAATTGCGGTTCCAACATCAGTGCTCTGGCAAGTGCCAGACGCCGGCGCATACCTTTTGAAAAAGTGCCCACCTTTACATTGGGTTTGTTTTCCAAGCCAACTTGTTGCAAACTGTTTTCAGCCCGACTTATCCGCTTTTCAGCAGGGAATCCATACAATCCGAGCCAGAATTTGAGATTTTCCAGGGCTGTCATTTTAAGATAGAGGCGATCTTCTTCTTGCACCACACCAACCCGTCTCCGAATGTCGTCCATAGCCTGACTGTCAGAGTATGGATCACAACCCATCAGTTGTACCTGTCCTGCATCAGGCCGGAGCAATCCCAAGAGCATACGAATACACGTTGTTTTTCCAGCACCATTGTGACCCAGGATCGCGCATGACTCACCTTGATGAAGCTCAAAACTCAGATTATCAACTGCCTTAAGGTTGCCAAAGCTTTTTGAGACCTGATTGAAAACCGCTACCGAAAGATCCATCTATGACTCCACTAAACCATACATGTTGAAAATTACTATCAATTGTTTGCCTGTAAGAAATCATATGCAAGTTCTCTATACCATTTACATCTGCGCATTAAGTCAACTAATGTGTTACCGAGATCCTAACCGCTTGTACTGAGGCGGGAGTTGGATCAGATGGGAGTATTGTAACATTAGAATAGGTCAAAAACGGCATTTAATTGATAAGAAACGGTGCAGAGAATATAGAACTGGATTTCTTTTGGGAGGAGGTTGGATCCCGGCGCGATCTGCGTAGGGGTAACCCCCGTGGTTACCCCGGGCTGAATGATCAGATGACGGTCAACCACAGGGGGTTGACCCTACAAATACGACATTTTTGTGGGAACACTTTGCAGTCCGATCAACCAACTTATATACAGACGGGAAATGTGGATTCCATGCGAAACCCTGAAGGATAGATTATACTGATCAAACAAGCAAACAAAAGAAAGTTAAACAAGGTTATAGATCGTTTCGCAAGATTAGTAACAAGGAATTTCAATAGTGTTTGTAAAAAAATTGAGCAATATCAACGTTGTCTTTTTCAGATTATTAGTTGTATTAGGAATAGTTCTCATTTTAGCGAGCTGTCAAGAATACTCCATCGAGATTCCAATAATTAACGACCAAACCCTTAGCCCTACAGTCACCAGCACTGAGGAACCTCCAGAAACCCTTGCTCCGACTAATGTTGCCACAATGAGTGTGGGGCTGCAAGAATCTAAGCATAACCGGGACGAAGTTCTTCCAAGAATCTTTTCCACCTTAACCGCTGAAACCAGCCAGGCAATCATTACATTTGAAGTGGGGAAGACCACAGACCAGTCTGATATTGGCGAGATTTACGATTCAATGGTCAAAACAATTGAAAAGGTACTTGAACGTTTTCCGATCAAGACTGCTGAGAAACCGGAATTTTTTATACTTGAAAGAGATGGCTCTGGAAAACTGCTTGAACACCCTCAGTTTTACGGTAAGCGCACACTGATACCATATAGTGCCATCGAAAATGGGCAGCTACTGGAAATCCTTGTCAAGGGAATTGCTTATGAAAGTGAACCCTGGGTGGCGTATGGGCTGGCAGGTTTGCTTTCTGGTGACCAGGTTGAGGTAGACCTTGGTTTGATTCAAGATACAGACAAGCTGTTTCTCACGGGCATCAGTTTTGAGGAAGAGTATATAACTGATGATGACCTGGCAGCGTCCAAAGCTTTGGCTGGCGCATTCATGCGATACATCCTGGCTAATTATGGAGAGGATGTTCTGATGGAGTTAATTGAGAATTCGTCCAACCTGGATGTATATGGTGCCCTGAAGGCATGGAGCGGCATAACAAACTCGTATTTTGATCTACACCCTGAGGTGTTATTTGGCACCTATTCCTATTCTGATGCCCCTGGGTATTTTCTCAGAGTTTATGATGGCAATTCAAACTTCTATTTCAGGATGGATCACCCATTAATTTCACCGCTCAAGGATCCTGGAACTATCTATTCATTCCTTGACCGTTATCACAGAGCAACGGAAAAGATCTCAAATTTTGCACTTGACAATCAAATAGATGTGATCTCTTCAGGTTTCAACATTTACACTAACTCTACTGACTATACCTTCAGGGGCGGTATGGTTGAGGGTATGGAAATTCATTTTGGTCAGGATGGGTGGCGGCTCACTCTGGAACACGAGCTGATACACGCCATGCTCGGAAGTAGAGGATCAGGGACGAACGAGAAGTGGCTTAGAGAAGGATTGACAAGTCTTTTTGCTGATAAAGTAATTTTCGGACCAGAAATCTTCGAGATGGCTGGTTATCCGGAAGTGAGCTATTACAATATTTTAAGGGATGTGAAAGACAATGTAGTGGACGATAGCTACTTCAGGCTTTCCGGCGCGTTTGATTTCTATAAAAACGCGGTTGGTTATTACACTAAGTTTGCATCATTGGAGGAGGAAAATGGGGAGCTTAACTACGATGTGTATGTAGACAGCGCAGCATATGCCTGGATTGTCTATTGTGAAGAAAGACAGATATCTCCTGAAACTGCGATAAAGCCCACAATACCCTTACATAGAGTACCAATGATCTACGAGGTGTATGCATCGTACGTGAATTTTTTGATCGAACAAAAAGGGATTCTGATCACAGATTTGGTTCATTACTATCAAACAGAAATACCAAAAGAACTGACCGAATACACTGGCGAATGGCTGGATTATATTCGTGGCAATTGGGAGGAATGATAAGGATGGATGGAGCTCTATTAACCTATAAGGGTGCCTTCAACTGTTGCAATAGACCGCAAGATCGTACGCGGAGGGAGATAAACCTCCTCCGTACTGGTAGATCCTTAACCGCCTAAAACGTGTGCGATTGTTAGAAGCCGCCCTCACGAAGGAATCCTGCCATTTCGCATTACCTTCTGCTTGCGCTCAATTCGAATCCTGTTATAATTCCTCTCAATGACTGGTCCGGTGCGCGGTCCTTTGTTTAGGCTGCAATC
>DOEX01000172.1 GCA_003532515.1 Anaerolineaceae bacterium
GGAGAAAAAAGTGTTGAATAACCCACCCCCATCATAGATGACTTCGTTGTCGCTGAAGATAAGATTGGTCAGGATGGGGCTGCTCTGGCTGATAATCATGCCAGCACCATAGGTCCCATTTCCGGCTCTAATCGTAAAACCATCAATGACGGTAGTTTCTAACAAATTGTATGCGGAAACGACGTTATGGCTATTGTCTGAATAATCGTCGCTAACCCCGATATCCCAGCTGAGAATTGTGGGATTCTTTTGCCAATTGCGCTGCTCCCAGGTGCCGCCTGCGGCCGGAAAGCCGCCATACACATCCACGCCGTCAGCCAGCATAAAAGTTTTGGTGCGATCGCTACCGTTGGTGGGTTTGTGAATTCCCGCGGCTACCCAAATCTCATCGCCAGTGATTGCGTCTTCCAGCGCGTTTTGAAGGGTGCAGGCGTTAGTCCACGAATTGCAAAGCCTTGATGTACCTGTGTTTTTGACATACCAGATTCTGCTGCTACCCTGAGCCGCAGGTGCACCTTGGACGGTTGAAATAAACGTAAAACTTATAAACAGGAGCACTACTATGAATAATGCTGAAATTTTTGTGACTTTCATTGAAAACCTCCCGATTAATAGCAGACGATCATTTTTGTAATAGTACATTAACCAGGATAAAACTTATAAAAAACATATAACCTTGAGGATTGGGGAGGAATGAATTTTTTTGTGCTGGTCTTTTGACCACGTAGGTGACTTGACCGCAGCATTTCGTTGGAAAATTGCTTCAAGTCAGAGGAATTGTCATGCGGTCGCATGCCCTTAACGTGTGCATATGATTCTGAGTTAAGGAGGAACGGAACACCCTTACAGGGCAATAGACCCACGTTTCCCACCAAGTGAAATGTGACACCGCCTTAAGGGCGGCGAAGTTATGGGTGCTTTTCGTAAGAATCCAAGACGCGCTCATAGGCGCAGGATTCCAGAATAGTCGAAACAGGCTTCAACCCTACTCTATTGCATCTTAAAGTATAGGTTAGGATAATTTCTGCTGCTAATTTTTCATGATAAGTGGAAGGTATAAGGTAGGGTAGAACTCGAAGGCGCCCATGTCGCATCGAGTGATCCCATCCCCATCTCCGTCAGTTGGGCGTCCAAAACCCCGCTGATCGGTCGTTGGGCAAACCGTTGGACTGCCGGTATCGATCGCTGGGCTGCCATGCAAAAGAGCGTGGGTCTGGCTGACGCCGCCATTATCTGCCAGTGGACCAAGCAAGGGATCATTTTCTGAATTACCTTCCCCGGTATAACCACCTTGAATGGTGCTATAAGTTATCGTTACAGCTATTGGACCGGCAATCTGGTTGGGAGTGTTCCCCCACAAGATAGAATTGATCAAAGAAAAACAAGACATGCCTTCATTGTAAATCCCACCCCCGTTAATACCTGCAGTATTGTTGCTTATGGTCACGTTGACCATGTTGGGGCAGAAGTAATATGCATTGATACCTCCACCGTATTTTGCCGCGAAGTTGCCGGTAAAGGTCACATTGGTGAGTGAAGGGCTGCTTAGAAAGATCTCTATACCGCCGCCATTGCTGGTAACTGAGTTGTTATTGAATGTCACACGAGTCAAGGTGGGATCGCTGTAATAGTTACTCATCCCACCGCCATGATTTGCAGTATTGTTGCTGAAGATTACATCGGTCAATGTTGGCTGGCTGTAGTTTTCGTTGAACATACCACCGCCATTTCCGTTCGTAGCATTGTTGCTGAAAATTACATTGGTTAAGCTTGGGTGACTGTCTGAGTTATACATGCCCCCACCACCTGACTGACCTCTGTTTCCGACAAAGATCAAGTTAGCCAGGGTCGGGTTTCCTGAAATATTGTTCATTCCACCACCAAACGCATCATATCCAGAGATTTGAGTTGCAAACCCTTCAGTGATAGTAAACCCGTCAAGAATAGCATCGGAGGTAACCCCGCTGCCAGTAACTACATGGAAACTGTTATCATAGGTTTCTTCAGGGATGTTAATGTTGCCACTCAAAGTGGTAATGTTCAACTTCCAATCCCTGTCTTCCCACTCTCCACCGTCTGCCGGAAAACCGCCGTAAATAGCCACACCGGATTTCAATTGGAAGGTAGCCGATCGGTTTGTGTCTGAAGTTGGTAGATAAGTACCGGAAGCTACCCAGATCTGATCGCCTGAAACAGAATTTGTGAGTGCGGTCTGTAAATCACAGGCAAATTCCCATGTATAACAATTACCGCTTGCTCCAGATTTGACATGGAGAATTGATTCTGGGATTGGATAGGAATCTGGAATACCAGACGCCTCCCTTGTTACCAATAAAAGAGAGAGAAATACAATGGCTGTCAGAATTGACAACAAAACATTTCGTTTCATAGTGACCACCTTTTATTAATTAGACGAGGGAACATATCTATTAAAGAATTTTAATTTTGTGAATACAAGTGCATTTTCACAAATTTTATATTGGACTGTAATTTCGACGATCTCGAAACTTGGAGTTCAGCAATTCAGCTGTTTCAACATCGCCACATGACTGAAATGATGTGGGGATTTCGGCTCAAAACCGTTGCCGGTAAATTAAACAAAAAATGAGCGCGGAGAGGATCGAACTCTCAACAAACGGCTTAAAAGGTTAATGTCAGTTTAGATCGACCGCTCAGGTCCGCCTGATTCTGTTCTTGTTTTATCTTTCTTAGTGATTGAATTAGTTGCTTTTTATGCAGGTATTATTTGTGGTTATGGAATTATCTTTATCAATGTAGCTATAAAAAATCAACAGGCTTATCTGAATAGCTTGGTAAAACCATAACATTAATTGAAGTCTGGTAAGAACAACTTGTCCCCAATAGTGAAATTAGGAAACTGATTAGGATGCATTTCAACTACATATTTAGCTTGAACTTTAGGGAAATAAATAGGAAACCACTTTTTAGCACGCACTTTGTCTACAACAACTAAATTTTTATCCAACCACAGAATACAAAGATTAAAATTCACAAACATCATATGAATTGAGGTATTGATCTTGGATTCTTTTTTTTCCACCAGGATGATACCTTGATCTAAAGGAATCTGTTTGGAAAACATGAGCCCTTTCGCTTTACTCAAAAAATTATCACAATACTTAATGTGAATTTTCGTAGATGGCGAAGACGGATTGAGAAGAATTCCTGTTTTCAACATTAGTCCTTTACTAATTTAGATGTATCTCTCAAAAAATCTTCTTCAGGTCAATTAGTATTTTCGAAGACCAACATATATTATGGCATAGGTGGTCGATCCCCAGATTAAGATTAAATGACCTAAAGCTGATTCTTACTTCTCAAACACGCTCTCCGGAATCTCGATGCCGTTGGCAGTCAATTTACTCAAAAATTGTGGACGAAGTCCGGTTGCTTTAAGGTTGCCTTTTACAATTCCATTTTGAATACCTGCGTAATGGAAAACGAAAAGGTCCTGCATCACAATAGTGTCGCCTTCCATGCCCTGAACTTCAGAAACTTTGACGACTTTTCGGGTGCCATCTTTTAAACGTTCTTGATGAATAATAAGCTCAATGGAAGATGCAACTTGTTCACGGATAGCTTTTAGCGGTAATTCCATGCCAGCCATCATTACCATTGTCTCAATTCTGCGTAACGCATCGCG
>DOEX01000276.1 GCA_003532515.1 Anaerolineaceae bacterium
CAATCGCAATGCTCATCAGATCCGTAGGGAAGGCTGGCCAGGGCATGACGCTGATCTCAGGAATAGCATTTCCGAGATCTGGCTGAATGACAAGCTTTTGATTGGAAGGCACAAAAATATCATCTCCTTCAAAAATCATCTCAACGCCTAGCCTGCCCAAAACAAGTTGGATCATTCGTAGATACTCAACACCGGCATCCTTGATACGGATCTCACCGCCTGTTACCACAGTCGCACCCACGAAACTGATCACTTCCAGGTAATCCGGACCGATCGTAAATTCTGCTCCGTGAAGATCCTCAACACCCTCAACACACAAGACATTCGAGCCGATGTTATCGATTTTTGCGCCCATGGCGTTCAATAACTGGCAAAGTTGTTGGATATGAGGTTCCGAGGCGGCATTACGGATATGGGTGATTCCCTTTGAGAGTACCGCCGCCATAATTGTGTTCTCAGTGGCTGTTACACTGGCTTCATCGAGCAGAATATCAGCACCGACCAAACCATCAGTGGAAAAGTCAAAGTAGTCTTCGTATTCAAAACGAGCTCCCAGTTTTTGCAAAGCCCAAATATGCGTATCAACTCGTCGGCGTCCAATCACATCACCACCGGGAGGCGGCAGCTTGATGCCATGATAGCGAGCTGTCATTGGCCCTGCCAGCAAAATGGATGCCCTGATCTGACGACACAACTCCGGATCAAGATCGCCGGGAGTGATATTGGAGGCCTGAATAGTCCAGGTTGAGGTCGAAAGATCTTTTGTGATTGTTACGCCCAGGCTTTCCAACAATTTTGCCATGGTGCGTGTATCCTGGATATCAGGCATATTGTGCAGCGATACCGGTTCTGCCGTCAAAAGACAGGCCGCCATCAGTGGAAGCGCGGCATTTTTGTTTCCCGACGGCCGCATTGTTCCTCGAAGAGGTGTCCCCCCTCTGATGATAAATTTATCCATACAATTCTCCTTGGCGTTACTTGCCAACGATTGGTCCGGATGCTGAAACTTCGGGACCGACATTACTAGCAAATTTGTTGAAGTTGTCTATAAACTTTTGTGCAAGTGCATTGGCTTCAATTTCATATTGTGCCCGATCTTGCCAGGAAAGTTCAGGGTTTAACACTTCATTCGGGACTCCATGGACTTCGTCAGGAATGGCAATATTGAAAATTGGGTGCATGTGGGTAGGAACGTTTTCCAAATCGCCTTTCAAAGCTGCGGAAATCATAGCCCTTGTCAGGGGGAGTTTAATTCGTTCACCAACACCAAAGCCGCCACCTGACCACCCGGTATTCAGAAGCCAAACATTGGTTCCGTGTTTATCCAGTTTTTCAGCAAGAAGTTTAGCGTAAACCGTTGGCTTTAGAGGAAGGAATGGAGCACCAAAACAGGTTGAGAAGGTTGCCTGCGGTTTGTTACCTAATCCACGTTCAGTTCCAGCAAGTTTGGAAGTGTAGCCACTCAAAAAGTAGAACATCGCTTGTTCTTTGGTCAGTCGTGCCAGGGGAGGCATAACTCCGAAGGCATCGGCAGTCAGGAAGAAAATATTTTGAGGTTGTCCACCCATCCCACCGGGGGCATAATTGCTAATAAAGGTCAATGGGTAGGACGCCCTGGTGTTTTCAGTGATACTGTTATCGTCAAAATCAGGCTCATTATTTTCATTCAATGGCACATTTTCGAGCAAGGCTCCAAAACGGTTGATTGCTGACCAAACCAGCGGTTCATATTTCGGATTCAACCTGATCGTTTTGGCGTAACAACCTCCCTCAAAATTAAAAATTCCGTTGTCACTCCAGCCATGTTCATCATCACCGATTAAGGCGCGTGTTTCATCAGAAGAAAGGGTTGTTTTGCCGGTGCCGCTGAGACCGAAGAAAAGGGCAACATCGCCTTTTTCACCAATATTTGCAGAGCAATGCAGCGAGAGAATGTTCCGCTTGGGTAACACGTAGTTCATCAATGTGAAAACAGATTTTTTTATCTCGCCGGCATAGCGGGTATTGCCGATCAATACCAGCTTTTCGTCAAAACTAAGAGCAACCATCGCTGGTGAGCGCAACCCGTCAGAAGTCGGATCACCGGCAAATTTTGAGGAGACTATAAGTGTGAAATCGGGGTCAGCGTGCGGCAAATCGCTGTTGTTAGCTATAAACATATTGGCAGCAGCCACGCTTTGCCATGCCAGATCCGTTATAACCCGAATCCTGATGGTGTTTTCGGGGTCAGCTCCAGCTAACACATCGCGCACGTAAAGATATCCACCTTTCAGCGAATCTACAATTTTCATTCTGAGTCGAGTGAAATTTTCGGAGCTCATCGGCTCGGTGCCGGAAGCAAACCAGAGATCCGGATCACCATTTTCTACCAAATACTTATCGTTAGGAGAGCGACCGGTAAACGGTGAGGTATTAACAACCAATGCGCCTGTATTTGCCAGCTGCGACTCGTGATTTTCCAGTGACTCACTGACAAGTTCCGGGATATTCAGGTTATATTTGATTTCTTGTACAGAACCCAAGCCTAATTTGTCTAGCTCAACTCTCAACACTGTGTTGATTTGGTTCATGATTGGATCTTTGTTCTCCTTTTATTGGTTGTTGAATAAGGTAAACGCGGGTTTCCCATAAATCGAGGAGGAGAAATCCGTCATTTGCATCGCAGGGAAGTAACCCCGTGAAGCCACTCCTGAGATCCAGCCTCGGGACGAAACCGCATTGAGATAAGCAGAATAGAATTGGGTTTGGGCATCGAGATTGACATTGTAGCTGTTGTAGGTAACGTTCGTGCTGCTGATGATATCGCTTAAATTTCCATTCGCACTCATGTCAGCGGTTGTGAATGAAGCCCCATTTAAACCAAAGTAGACTGGCTTTTGTTGCGATTCGTAAAACCCGAATACCACGCTGTCAAAAAAACTGCCCACTGAATCAGCGGTATATGCACCCGGGTTGTTCAAGTCTGAGTTGAACAGAAGGTAGAATCCTTGTGATTTGTCATAGAAAGAGAAGGTAGCCAATGTTCCAGAGCCAACCTCCTGGGCTAACAAAATTTGCCCTTCATAATATTCGTCTGTCTTGGTTAATAA
>DOEX01000273.1 GCA_003532515.1 Anaerolineaceae bacterium
TAAAAAGCCGCCCCAATTGGCATAACTTTTGTTGGTGAATGCTTATGGGTAATGCGGGTTATCAAGACCTGCAGGAAAATAACCATCAGGGCATTGGTGGTCGGGATCCAGGAGTATTGGGCTTCAGCAATGCCATAATTTTGTTTGATGTAAACTGCCAGAACGACCCACATCAGTGTGGCACAAATTTCCATCAAGGTAAACGAACCAACCATGCGCGAGAAGGCTTTGTTTCGTAATGCCTGGGAAATCACACGTAGTTGGTCACGCAGACTGTCACTATGTTGATCAGGATTACGCTGCAAGGTTTCTTTGAGGAAGAAGATAGTCAGCAAGCCAAAGAAGGTCAGGGCGACGGAAGCAGCGACAAAGCCGATACTGTAAGATCGCGAAAGCACCAAACCACCCAAGATCGGTCCGAGGGCGACACCGACATTGCGACCCATGCGAATAAGGCTGTAAGCCTGGGTCCGCTCCTCAGGAGGGATCATGTCGGCAACGATTGCATCTGTTCCCACCCGGTAAAGTGGATTAAAGGTACCAGAGAGAAGCATTAACAGGGCAAAATGCCAGAACTCACCAGCTGGGATATAGCCCAGGTAGACGATTGCCATACCAAAGAGACCAATCACCATCATGCCTTTACGACCAAACCGATCCACCAGCGAACCAGCGACAACGGAGGAAACAAAACCTGAAATCGAATTGAAAGTCATGAGACTGGTAACAGCTGCCAGCGGAAGTAGTAATTTTTCGGAGGCGTAGATCGTCAAAAAGGGCCAAACCATGGTTGTGCCAGTGCTGGAGACAATCAATCCCATAAACATGAGCCAAAATTGAAAGGGGTAACGTCGGAAAATTGTGGTGACTCGGCGCATGAATTATTCCTGGGGTGGTTGGATTGGAAATGGAGCTTCGCAGATGAAGCCAAGTGGTACGAGGAGGGGAGCGTAGTTATAAAGATCAAAATAGAGTGTAAGCGGTTCTTTGATTCCGTCATACTCGACCAGATAAGGGTCAACAATCGTGTTAGCCTGGTTAAACTGGGGAGATTGACGGGCATAGAAAACCTCTTCTCGGTTCGGTCCCCGCAATGTCAGAAGGTAGATCAACTCACGTTCCGGACCATCGCTTAATTGATTACTGCCCACCTGGATGGGGTTATCAGGTGAAAAACCATAATCGGGGTCCGTTGAGAGCTGACAATCCTGTTCTTCTATTGTCTCAATTGTGGCGGTACTAACCGCAAGAGTCGCAGAAGGAAGGATTTCTACGGGATCGCGAGCAAGGGTAGGTGTAGATGAGGAGATCATCCGGGTTGGTGGAACAAACAGGGGCACTTCTGTGCGCGCCAGGCTGCTGGGCTGGTATTGGCAGGATGTGAGCGGACCTAAAAACGCCAGCAGGCAAAAACAAAAAACCAACATGCTGGTCAACTGACGCGAAAACATAGCTATCCTTCCGGTTCAGCGGGGTTAACGAGACTGAATTGTTTGAGCATTTCCCGAAAAGTGGGTAAGAAGGCTTCCCAGTCGGCTTCCACTCCTGTCCCGAGAAAAACGAGCACGTAAAAAGGCATGGCTACAATCACAACCCGCCCAAGCATATAGCTGTCTTTGTAGGGTTTGGCGAAATCGAGCAACATTGAAGGGTATTTGTCCACGCGGATATCACCCTCGTTGACTACTTCATAGTCGTCATCAAGATAGGCAGACAGAAATGGTTCGATTTCTTTTTTAGCAAGGTCAATATGAGTTGCAGTGTCAATGGTGTTGGTGGGCGAGGTGTAAACACGTATAACGATTTCTTCTTCATCTCCGCCGTAATTAGAAGGAACAATTGTAAGCACTTGCTCCTCGACGCTGGCACTCCATCCTTCGGGAATTGCAAAGGAATAACGGTCCTGTGGATCGCGGTAATCTTCGAGCGGCAGACTTTTCCCGGAAGCTTGGGAGCAGGCACTTAGCAGGGTCAGTAGCACCATTACCGTTAGGATTGATTGGTGAAATTTTGACTTGCACATTTCTAGAGATTGTACTTTATTACGCTGGGTTTAGTTGTGAATAGACGTATTGCTTAGGATAGATTTTTTTGGGAGACTGCAGTCAAAACATGTTTTCGGTCTGCTCATTTATTAGGACGGCATCAGCAGTCCTAATCTGAAATTTCATTTCTCTTTTCCAGCTGACCAATTTAAAGTTCAGACGCCCGTCTTTGAATCTCAATCTCCTCCGGTGTTTCGGCTTCGATGGTGATCCCGTGAGGTCTGGATTTCCCATTATCGTCCACGTAAACAAATGTGATGAAGCCGTCCACGGTCAGTTCTCCTTTGGTGGTCGCCCTGATATAGGCAATCAGGCGTGATCTTCCTGTCCACACGATCCTCGAGTCGTACCGGACTACTTCACCGGGCAAGACCGGACGAGTAAAGGTCATTCCATGGATCTTTAGACACAGGACGTATTCCGGGGGTACCAGGTTTGAGGCTGCGATAAAACCTGCCTCAACCAACCATTCCGCCCCTCTGCCTGCGTATAACGTGCGGTGGTGGTTCAGGTCCTCACCCTTGACCAGATGATGGATTGTCAACGTATGCATAACCATAAGAACCTCACTCGATTAGAAGTCGTAAATTATCAAAAGCCACTGTAAACCCCGCCAGGTCAAAGGTACCCGCCAGCATGCCAATCCCTCCTGGCTGATAATCAGGGTCGGAAGCACTAGCCAGGACCGCTCCATTCAAAGCCAGTACCAATTGATCTGTGCCGCATTGAGCGCTCAACTTGAAACGTCCTCCGCCCGCAACTTCCTGGGAATACTGCCAGTCAACCAGGAAGATCGTTTCCTGCCCATCCTGTTTCCA
>DOEX01000059.1 GCA_003532515.1 Anaerolineaceae bacterium
GATAATCCTTCATCCAGCGTAAAGCGCATTCGCTCCCAATCGCAGGATGCGCCAAGGCGTCTCAGCTGGTGAATGATCTCGCCGCCATACTTTTCTTTCCATTGCCAGACTCGCTCTTCAAAAGCTTCCCGTCCAATCGCTTCGCGGGTTGTCCCTTCCTTGCGAAGCAGATTCTCCACCTGCAATTGGGTGGCGATGCCGGCATGATCGGTGCCCGGCACCCACAAAGCTGGCTCACCCTTCATCCGGTGATAGCGGATCATGATGTCTTCAGTCGCCACAAACAAGGGGTGACCCAGGTGCAGTGCGCCAGTAACATTGGGAGGTGGAATGACAATGACAAAGGGCTCGATGCTGGGATCATGTCCAGGCAGGTTGGGATCGTTGCTGGGCTTGAAATAGCCCTTTTCCTCCCAGACCTGGTAGATTTTCTCTTCATACTCTTTAAAATCATATGCTTTCGGCAATTCAGTCATTTTCTCACCTCTTATTTTGAAATATTAAACAAAAAACTTTCGCTCCTTAAGAGGGCGAAAGTTAGCTTCCGTGGTACCACCTCAATTCGCTCCTTAGGGAGCGCGCTTGGGTTGAGCGCTAACGGGCTCTCCCGGGAAGTTCTACTTTCTTACGATTTCTTCTTCCACTTTGCATCGGCGACTTCAGTCTGTGGTTGTTGTGGGCTTCTCAGCAACTGCCCTTCTCTGCCAAAACCTGCAAACATACTATTCCGTGGGCTTATTTTACACCAGTTTTAATAAAGACAAGCTTTAGGTGAAGATTTCGTTTATATCCACGGTCACTGCGAGATCCTTTGCTATTAAGCTCTTTGACTGCAGTTAGCATAGATCTGGCAAAGGATCGTGGCAGTTTGCCTTTTAATCTGGAATTAAATTGGTAATCAAAATCGAAAGACGCGCCAGCCGACAACTGTTCTTTTCTTTTTTCGAATCTCAACCCCCTTGGCGTAGGTCTGGTTCCGCATTTGAACCTGACGTCACGAACGATGGCCGAAGGCATTCTTTTCTTTGTCGTTTCGATCACGACAACAAGGAATCACGCCGTTGGTCAATCTATTCATAAAAACGAAACCCTTGTCTGCCAGCGCTCGCAATATCAGGTTGAACGGTGCAACCTGACTACGGGGATGTTTATCTATGACCAGTTCAAAAAAACCCGAACCTGCCAGCGCGGCTGTACTGAACCTGCATCAGATCGTTGGGGTACAATTACCACATCATAAGGAAAATCAGGGAGTAAACAACTATGAAATTTCGATCATTAAGCGCAGCTTTTTACAAGCTTTTTGCATCCATCATTGTATCAGCTTTCCTGTTAACCGGGTGCGTTCCCAGTAGCCTTATTGTTGAAAACAACCAGGCAATCACTCAAACTGAAGAAAACATCAGTGAAGCAGGAGTAGAAACTGTCGTTGTTGGTCCTGAAGCCAGCCCAACTGTCATAGCCAGTCCTACTCCAGAAAATACGCCAATCCCCAGTGCCACTGCTACAACTGAGGCAACGGCCACGCTAGAAGCAACTGCCAGTCCCGAAAAAACTGAAGCAGAAAAGATGCATGAATATTGCATCCAAAAAGCTAAAGAAGTGGGCATTGATTTAGACAATTTAGAAAATTCTAATAACCTCTGGCTGACTGAACACCAGGGACTAGAGGGCTTAGAAGAAGCTTTTAATACTAGTTTTACTGACGGTCGCATCTTTAAAACCATGATTGTGGTCGATGTTGATTCTCTCAACAGTCAAACTCGCTACAACAGTGCTCCCACCACTGCCGATGGTAAAAAAATTATGGGCTGGATGGAGGCAATCTATAAAAAAGCTGATGGTCAATACCAAATGGTCCTGCTACCCACTAGAATCTGGGATATTAAAAATGAAATCATGTATAGTAAAACACCAAGTTTTGGTGGGCCTCAATATTATAATGAGGTTGACAGTAAACATGTATTTAATAGTATGATTAATGATTATTCCTCACCCAATTTAAATCCCGATTATGACTATTTTGCTTCATTTATCGGTAATTATGCTAAACAAGGTTCCTGGGTCGGTCCAGGCGCTTTTATTAGTTTTGACAGTGATTATCCAGCCATGACTGCTGGAGGAGCAGGAACACTAGAAGAACCAGCATTTAGCCAAGAACAACAACTGCAGTTTCAACAAACAGGTGAAGCTGGTTTTTTTCCATATTTTATGCTTGATCGAAACAGCAAGATTAAAAAACCCATCATTTATCCTTTTATCAATTATGGCACCCTGTCAAAAACAGACAATTACCCCGATCAAGCTTTTGTAGAAGAATTTGTCAATTGGTTTACGGGGGAAAATAAACAATTTTCAAACCCGGCGGGCCCTCCTTATATACGACACTGGCAAGAACTACCATAAATCAATTAAAAATAAGACTTGTCAGCTGAAAACTAAAGCGCTAAAAAAGACCAGGCACGAGATAGCGTGGATATTGGCCGCTAAGGTGCAGCGAAATGCACTTAGGGTATTAATGACGCCGTGACCTGCACCGAATTGATTCGTTACCCGTCTTCACTCCTCCATTTTTCGCTTTAAAGCCAAGAGGTACCGGGTAAATAAGCTTCGCCTTCTTCTTTGTCATTCTGAACGAAATGAAGAATCTTAAACTTGTTAAAGATCCTTCGCTTTGCTCAGGATCACAGATAATAACACCCCCTCTCCAGAGGGGGTATATCGAATTTATTTATCCATCGTGATAACCTGGTCATCCCAACGGTGCCAGCCATTGAACTTCTCATCAATGATCTTTTTTCCTTCACCAGGGTGGTTCAGCCCTATCAGTTCCAGGTCTGCGTCCACCATGATTCTAACCAGTTCATGGAACTTCACCTTGGGTCTCCAATTAAGATTTTCATTGGCTTTCTTGGGGTCAGCCAGCAGGTAGTCAACTTCGGTCGGACGAAAGTAACGTGGGTCGATCTCGACGTACTTTCTCCAGTCCAGGTCAACATAGCCAAATGATTCATCCAAAAAGTCGCGCACCGAATGCGATTCTCCAGTGCCAAGTACGTAATTAGTCGGTGTATCCTGTTGCATCAGTTTATGCATCGCTTCCACAAATTCAGGGGCGTAACCCCAGTCACGCTTGGAATCGAGGTTACCCAAAAAGAGTTTATCCTGCTTTTTCGCCAAAATTGCCGCTACTGCGCGGGTGATCTTGCGGGTCACAAAAGTCTCGCCTCGACGGGGGCTCTCGTGGTTGAAGAGGATACCGTTTACGGTAAACATGCCGTAACCGTCACGATAATTCTCTACCATCCAGTAAGCATACAATTTTGCCACAGCATAAGGGCTTTGCGGGTGGAAGGGGGTTTCCTCATTCTGAGGAGGTTTGGCAGAGCCAAACAGTTCGCTGGTGGATGCCTGGTAAAAGCGCGTGCCTTTGCCTAAACGGCGCACAGCCTCGAGCATACGGGTGGTACCCAAACCGGTTACATCGCCGGTATACTCGGGCATGTCAAACGAAACCCGCACGTGGCTTTGGGCAGCAAGATGATAGATCTCATCCGGTTTGGTGTCATAGATCACATCGCCAAGAACGCCAGTAGCGCCCATGTCGCCGTAATGCAAAAATAGACGGGCAGAACCATTGGCTACGTGAGGGTCGCGGTAGAGATGGTCGATCCGCTTGGTGTTAAACGTACTGGCTCGGCGGATGATGCCATGAACCTCATAACCCATACTGAGCAGGTATTCTGCCAAATAAGAGCCGTCTTGTCCGGTTATTCCCGTGATAATCGCTTTTTTCATTACTCACCTCGAGATTATATTGAAATGTTAGTATACCATTGCCACAACGAGTTTGATAACGCCTGGTCTTCCTGAGTCCGGAGATTGTATTACAGCGTTCATCCTGTAAAGTGCTCGGTTATAATATAAATTATTCAGTTTCAATTAACAATCTTTTTTAAGGAGAGATAATGAAGAAATTCCGTTTTTCTATGATTTTGGTCCTCACATTGGTACTCATTTTGAGTGCCTGCGCCACCCCTGCTGTTCAGACCCCACCCGAAGAACCCTCTGGTGAAACCACATTAGTGGTTTGGGACCAGTTCTACCGGGAAGAAGAGAGCAAAGTGATCGAGACCCTCAATGCAGAATTTGAAGCTGCTCATGCTGGTGTCAAGATCGAACGAGAAACCAAGGTTCTGGCAGACCTGCAAATGACTGTCAAGCTCGCTCTTGGCGAATCCGATGGGCCCGATGTAGCCCAGGTGAACCAGGGTCGCAGCGACATGGGCGCATTGGTCGAATCCGGTCTCCTGCTGCCGTTGGATGACTATATTGCCACATACAGCTGGGGTAATGTGTTCTCCAGCAGCGTTG
>DOEX01000214.1 GCA_003532515.1 Anaerolineaceae bacterium
GGCGCCAAACAGACCAGGAGCTAAATCTGGCACGCAGGATCCAAAAGACCTTCCTTCCGGAAAAGTTACCAGAAATTCCTGGCTATCAATTGGCAGTTGAGTGGCAAACTGCTCGCCAGGTGGGTGGTGATTTTTACGACGTTATTTCCTTCGATGACGGCAAAATTGGGATGATCATTGCTGATGTGTCTGACAAGGGGCTGCCAGCCTCTCTCTACATGACGGTATCCCGTACGCTTTTGAGAGCAGTTTCGAGGGAGTTTTCATCGCCTGCGCGAGCTTTAGAGCGGGTTAATCAATTATTACAATTGGACTCTACTCAATCGTTTTTCGTCACCTTAATTTACATGATCCTGGATACAAAAAGCGGTGAGTTGACCTATTCCATTGCGGGTCACAACCCACCATATGTTCTCGACCCAGACAAAAAATCCGCTACCCAGCTACCAAAAGGTGGAATTGCCTTGGGGCTGCTTGAGCCCATTACATTGGTTGATGTCAAGTTGAAACTTGAGCTCGGTCAGTCCATTGTGCTTTTCACTGACGGTGTCAGTGAGCCAACTGATCAGGGAGGGCAGGAATACGGGCAAAATCGACTCCACACAATTCTCCCTTCCATTACAGATCTCCACCCTTCAGATATGATTTCAGAAATTCTTAAAGACCTGGAAGACTTCCAGGGAGGCGACTTTTTTGAGGATGATCGTACTCTTCTGATTCTGAAACGCAACTGATTTTAATGACAGACCAACACAGGGACAGGGCTTAGTTCAAGAACGCGGTCAACGTTCGAGCTGAATATCCGCCCGAGCAAACCTGTACTTCGATATCCACCAATCATCACCGTTGAGATAGAGTTTTCTTCAATCATATTGACCAGGCTTTCGTCCAATTGACTAGAAGAAATTGAAACTGTTTGAAAATCCAGATTAACTTCACTCAGGTAATCTCCTGCGAAACTGAGGGCTGTCTCGCTGGATTTGCCGTCTTTTTCAGGCATGACAATGAACAAGCCGCAATCATAACGGGCAGCATAGTAGGCTGCGATGTAAAAGGCTTCCCGACCTTTCTCGCCTTCATCAAAAATCAGCAAGATGCGGCTCACCGGCATCACGGCTTCTTTGACAAACATCACAGGTCGGCGGCTGTTCTGTAATAAGGTGATGATTCCCGAACTCAGGCGGTCAAACACAGAACCTCCAGGTGGGTAGCTGAGTTTCACAATCATCACATCGGTTAGAAGACTATATTCCTGCAAGGCTTTGCTGATATTCCCCGAGACTTTTATAAAGCGTCCTTTCATCTGGCGCTCGTTGAGCCGTTGATAATAAGTTGTCTCCAGCTCTGCTTCAGTTTCAGATGTTGCCAGGTCAGTTTCAGCTTTCACGTGCAAACCGATAATGTTTCCATCACTACAGCGGTTCATGACCATAGCTTGTTGCTGTGCCAACAGTTCGGGGTCGGAATGGCTCACGCCAACCAGGATATCCCTAAAGAGACAATCAGAATAACCCCCCGTCGGGCCCATCGCAAGATTATCCAGTTCACGGTCAGCTGCCGTGCCAACGGTTTTTGTCTGCTTGCCTTCCTGGCTGGCAACAAAGTCAACAACATTTTCGGTCTTGAAAGTGGTTCCATGCTCTTCGAGTAATGCCTGCTGCTTATCCAACACCCACAAGTACAGATCATTAATCGTAAACTCAGGGAATTCATAGCGAAGTCCCGAGTCCTCAATGATTCTGACTACCGGTGTGTAGATATGGTCGTACCAATCAAGAGCGGCTTCATCAAAGCTCACTTCACGGTTCTGCTCGATACCCATGTAATATTGGTGGACATGGATGTGCTCGCTTAATAGGGGGTAATTTTCAATTCGGTTCAAGCTTAGATCGATACCAGGCAAAATTCTGTCGAGATGAGTGTCTTCCAGGAAATCAGCCAGCGCAGCTTTCTCGACCAACTCTTCCAGTGTGAAAGAACTGGACAGGGGTACCTTTGTCCTTACCTCGGTGACATATGCCTCGATACTGTCTAAACCCATTTCCTTGGCGATGGAGATGCGGTGGTTTCCATCCATGACAAAATATGCTTCACCGATTTTGTAAAGGGACACCGGAGGTACACCAGCTGTGAAGGGGCTGGTCATGGCTGCTTTTACATTCGCCCATCTTGAACTGTCACCGTCACTCAAAGGTCGGAAGTTACGGTTAAAGTCGGAGGTGCGGTTGACACTTCCAATGATATTTTTTAAAGGCACTTGCTGTAAGCCAATGTTTGTCTGACTGACTGCCCGCAGTTTAGAGGAGACTTCATCATAAGCCATCAGGTCCAAGGATTCGCCGCGTATACCCGCCCAAAAGCGTTCCAGAGCTGCTTTACTGCGCAGTCGGTGAAAGTCATCCAAGGCTTTTCGGTAGGCTTGTCGGTCTTCATGCATAATAGATAATTTTACTCCTTTGCTGTAACACTATGACTCTACATTATTGGAATTCAGCGTGGTTTTAATCAATTTATGGAGAAAAGGTTTGTTGTAAACTGCCATAAATTAAGCGAACATTGAATGGCAAAAAATAGGTGGGTTCCATGCTATAATTTTTTATTCTGAAAGATTAAAAAAATGACATTAATGAGAAAACTGACCACCTTGAAACCAATCGATTACCTGCTGATAGGACATGTTACCTCTGATCTGCAAAGCGATGGGTCTGGCAAACTTGGAGGTACAGCCAGTTACTCTGGTCTTACCGCAAACATGCTAGGGCACACTGTTGGTTTGGTCAGCAGTTTTGGTGACGATATTGACCTCTCAGCCCTCTCCCCACTCCAGATTTTTAACGCTGAAAAGGGGCAGACCACCTGCTTCAAAAACATTGCCACACCATCTGGAAGGCAACAATATTGCTATCAACGTGCCTCGACCTTGAGCGCGAAAAATGTGCCGGCTGCCTGGCGTATCGCCCCAATTGTCCACCTTGGACCGATTGCTGGTGAGATCGATCCTGACCTGTTTGATGCTTTTCCTGATAGTCTGTTATGCTGCACACCCCAGGGCATGCTTCGGCACATCTCTGATGATGGCAAAGTCACCTTCCATGATCTGCCAAACAAAGAAATACTTCTTCCTAAAGCCGATGTGGTGGTGCTTTCGAATGAAGATCTGCAAGGTGATGAGCAGTTGATCGAAGAGTATGCCAGGCTGTGTGAATTGCTGGTTGTGACAGAAAACAAGGAAGGTGCAAGGGTATACTGGAAGCAAGAAATGCGGAAATTCAACGCGCCTCTGAAAGAATCAGTGGACGAAACTGGTTCCGGTGATATTTTTGCCGCCTGCTTTTTTCATCATTATCATGCGAGCGGTAATCCCTGGAAGGCAGCCCATTTTGCGGTGGAACTCTCAGCGAATTCAGTTACGCGGTATTACCTGGAGAGTGTCCCAAATCCGGAAGAAATAAAACTTATGAAGATGCAGGCTATCTGAAAATTGAGCATGGGAAAGATTTACACGATCGTTAATCAAAAAGGTGGCGTTGGCAAAACTACAACCACCATCAATCTGGGTGCTTTCCTGGGTATGTTTGGGCAAAAAGTATGTCTGGTCGATCTTGATCCGCAAGGCAACGCCACATCATGCCTGGGAGTCGACCACAACAAAGTTCAGAACGGTACCTACGAAGTATTGATCGGTGAAAAACGAGCCAGTGAGACTCTCCTGCGGAACAGCACGTTCAAACTGGATCTTATTCCATCTACCCCCAACCTGTCTGGAGCGGAAATCGAATTGATTGACATGTCAGCCCGCGACCGCATGTTAAGAGAGCGATTGGAAAGTATCAAGGATCGTTACGATTACATCCTGGTGGATTGCCCGCCCTCGCTGGGTCTGCTGACACTCAATGGGCTGCTTGCTGCAGAAGATGGCATTATCATTCCGGTTCAATCGGAATATCTGGCACTGGAGGGTCTTGGGCAACTCACTCGTACCCTCGACCGCATCAAGGGCAACCTTTTCCCGGAACTGAAGATCAGAGGCGTCTTGCTCACAATGTATGACAGCCGGACTAATCTTTCCTCCGATGTTAAAGCTGAAGTGCAAAAGTTCTTCCCCTCAAAAGTATTTGAGAGTTTCATTCCACGCAGCATTCGACTTGCCGAAGCACCTTCTTTTGGCATGCCGATCTCGGTTTATGCCCCCAGGTCTTCTGGGGCGCAGGCTTATCGTGAGCTGGCATTGGAAGTATTAAAAGGCGATGGGGTCGAAATTGACCTTGGTCAGGAGTAAATTATGGCAAAGAAAAGTGGTTTAGGACGCGGTTTGGATGCCCTGATCCCTGGTTGGGAAGAAACACCAGTTTCAGTACCGGGAGACCAGGTAGTGCAGGTTCCAATTGCCAATATTGGCCCCAACCCTCATCAACCGCGTAAACAATTCGATAACGAAGCGCTTGATGACCTGGCAAGTTCGATTCGTGAACACGGTATCATTCAACCGCTCATTCTGATCCCAGGTGAAGAAGCCAATTACTATACCCTCATCGCTGGTGAACGCCGCCTTAGAGCAGCAAAAATTGCTGGTCTGAGTGAAGTTCCGGCGATCATACGTAGTGCGACCGAACTGCAGCAACTGGAGTTTGCCATCATCGAAAACGTCCAGCGCGAAGACCTCAACCCACTTGAAAGAGCCCGCGCTTATCAAAATCTTCTCGACGGCTTTTCACTCACACACGAAGAGATTGCCAGGCAAGTCGGAAAAAGCCGGGTGTCAGTCACAAATACGCTGCGCTTGCTCAATTTACCCCCCATTGCACAGAAAGCTCTTCTGAATTCTGAAATCACCGAGGGGCACGCCCGAGCTTTACTGGGGTTGCCCAATGATCGTTCCATAGAATCCGCCCTCGATTCGGTTGTTTCGCTGAATCTGAACGTTCGCCAAACTGAAGCATTAGTCAGCAAATTGGCAGGCAAGTCACCCCGCCCCATCAACCCAACCCCACGCTCGCCGGAAATTGAAGACCTGGAAAACAAACTCAGACAATTCTTTCACACCAAAGTAAACCTAAACAAAGGAACGCGGGGAGGTACGATAAGCATTTCTTTCTATTCTGACGAAGAATTGAATGCCATTCTTGATTCGTTAGGAATCAATGAGTAAAACTACTCTATTTGCCAACCTAAATATCCCTTCCAAGCACTCACAACGGCTAAATTCCCTGCTCGTCGAAGACGCAAAAATTAGTTTTTTAGGCGATCTGGACCAAGCCCGGATGAACGCATCTAATCCCATGACTGAGATCGATTTAGGCGGTAAAACTGTCTTACCCGGATTATGTGACTTCCATTTGCACCTGGCAAATACCGCAGAAAAGCTTGACGCAGTCGATTGTGAAACTGACAGTCTCCAGGAGTGTCTGGATCGGGTTGCTCTCAAAGCCCAAAATTCACCTGCCGGCGAGTGGATCATTGGCTATGGCTGGAACCACAATGCCTGGGAGCCGGCTGAATATGGAACGGCGTCCCAACTGGATGCCATCAGCAATCAACACCCGGTCTTTTTGCACGCGAAATCGCTGCATGCCGCCTGGGTCAACATAATCGCCATGCGCATCGCAGGGATCGATCGAAACATGCCAGACCCTGAAGGTGGCCTGATTTTGCGTGATCCAAGTGGAGAGCCTACTGGCATCTTGCTGGAGAATGCTGCTTTTCTTGCTTCTGACCTTCTACCCAAACCAAGTGCTGAACAGACTGCTAAAAAAATCCTGAAGGCGCAAGCTTTTTTTCACAGCCTGGGGCTGACATCAGTTCACGATTTCGACCGTTTTGAGTCAGCCGAAGCATTATTAAGATTGGCTGATCAAGGTCTGTTGAAACTAAGGGTTAGCAAGAACCTGCCTTCCGAAGAGGTTGAGCGAGTGATCGAGGAAAATTGGCGCGAGAAACTAACCCGCCCGCCCTTTATCCGACCTGGATGGTTAAAAGTTTTCGCTGATGGTGCCTTGGGCCCTCAAAGCGCAGCCATGCTGGAGCCGTATGAAGGCTCTACAAACAAGGGCATGCTTCTTCTGAATGCAGCTGATCTTGCCAAGCTGGGGATCAAGGCAGCCCTTGCTGGATGGCCGCTTTCGGTGCACGCCATTGGCGACCGGGCGGTTAGAGAGGTTTTAGACGGCTACAGTTTGCTCAGGCAAATGGAACTGGAACACCATTTAACACCGTTACCTCAGCGGATTGAACATGTCCAGATCATCCATCCTGACGACATGCAGCGCATGCGCGAACTTGGCATAATCGCCT
Organism: Anaerolineaceae bacterium; assembly: GCA_003532515.1. Taxonomy (GTDB): domain Bacteria; phylum Chloroflexota; class Anaerolineae; order Anaerolineales; family Anaerolineaceae; genus Mesolinea. The sequence continues at coordinate 6,292 of DOEX01000214.1, forward strand.
CAGTGCAGCCAATTCACGCCGCCTCGGATATGTTCACTGCTGATCATTACTGGGGAAAGCGCTGTGAACACGCTTACGCCTATCAGAGCCTGCTTTCCTATGGGATTGATGTGCGCTTTGGCTCGGATGCGCCGGTCGAAAGTCCAGATCCATTTCTGGGAATTCATGCTTCGGTTACCCGCCAACGCCAAAACGGGCAGCCCAACCCACAAGGTTGGTATCCCCAACAGCGCGTAACACTTCAGCAGGCAATCGATGCCTACACGCAACCGTTACCTGGAAATGGAAAAACAGCTCTGTTGGAGAAAGGTATGCCAGCGGATTTTATCGTGCTTGACCAAGATCCTTTCCAGATTGACCCCGGTGAGTTGGCTGAGCTTAAGCCCTGCATGACCGTGGTTGCTGGCGAAGTAGTCTTCAGCAGGTGAGCAGTTGAATCCGAAAATACAATCCGGTGATGGCTGCAATCAGACAGAATTGCTTGGTTTTGTTAATGGCCAAAATCTGGCATATGAACATCTGGATTGGTTCCCCAATAAAACCCGCCTTGCAGAGCAGTCTACTTTCTGCCTTCACTCTCCAGACCAGCTGGAAGCGATTCTTTCTGTGGCACCCGAAACCCAGGATTTTGCATGGTTGCGTTTCTTTTTTAGCCGTCGGGATGGCAAGCACGGATCAAATTTTGACTTATTGTTTCAACATTCTCTGATCTGGTTGAAAGGGCAGGAGGTTCCCCACCTTTTCAGCCTGGCGACAAGCGAATGGTTTGAAAATTTGTTGGTTGAAAGCGGTTTTCAGGTTCAAAACAAGATAATTTCGCTGGTAACGAGCCAGATTTCGGG
>DOEX01000155.1 GCA_003532515.1 Anaerolineaceae bacterium
ACGGCGTTGCGCTCACCCAAAGCATCAGTAAGAGCAAAAATATTGCCTTCTTGCTCGTGGGCAGTCAACAAGGTGACGTGGTCTGGCTCCACCACTCCTGCCGCCCCCACGTAGGTAATCAGTTTTTCAATTTCGTGAGCAGCCTGGAGTGTGTTGTTCCCTATATAGCTGACTAATAAGTGTGCTGCATCTGGTCTAAAGGCACCGCCAAGTTCCTTGGCTTTACGCATGATCCAGGCTGGCATATCTTCATCAACCGGCAAGAGGCAGTCAATAATGATCCCTTTCTTACTGTTTTCTTCGATCCACTTGGTTACCCAGGCGTAGCTTTTGTGATTCTCCCAATTGCGTTCACCGCGACGTTTGCTGACCTGGTCGTCCACTACCAAGACCAGGGCAGAACTCACAGGAAGAGTAGCAAAAAGATCAAGATATTTTTCGGAAGCATCCTTACCGGCTTTAGCCAGCAATGACCTGGCATTCTCAACAATCACCAGGCGCCGGTCGGTAAGGAAGGGCATGGTCAAGGCATCGGCTTGCAATGCTTCAAAATCGAGTGATTCCCCATTCAACTGTATAGTGTTCAGGTCAGCCATACTGGGGTCACCCAAACCTGTTTGGAAGCCAGCCAGAATTTCATTGATTTTGGACTGGTCATCTCCTCTCAGGAGGTACAGACTGGGTTTACTTGCTTCTGCCATTATGTCCGCGTACTGATTTGGTGGATAAAGCCGTTCCTGGTCTTCTGACTGGTGACCAACTTGACCTCCAGATCGTCAATTTCGGCGTCGGTTGTGATCGTTTTCTGCAAGTGCGGACCGATCGGTTTGGATAGGATGTAGACAGGGACAACAACGATTGTGGAAAGCAGGACCTGCCACCATTTTGGTGTTTTTCCACGGCTCAAAGCAAACAAGACAATGAAAGAAGCTGAGCCAGCCAGGAAAGACGATGAAGCAACATTGGTGCCGCAACCTGGGTGTATAGCTAGGTCCGATTCACCTGCCTGCAAGCGCTTGCGCGCCTCCAGGATAGCCTCAGTAACCAGTTCGGTGGGCAAATCAGCAAAGAGTAAGAAGCCACCTGGGTTGGAATGCCCCATCATCTTAATCCCTTTATAGCGTTCTGCTAAAACCTTCAACGTAGCGTGCTCGAGGGCGTGGTTTCGGCGGGTAGCACCGATGAAGGGGATTTTTGTCAGGTTGCTCATAATCAGCTCTTTCTCTTGTTCGCTAAAGAATGATACCTTAATTAGGCTTGATGAGAAAAAATTGCATTATCGACCTGGCAAAAACTCGCTGCGAGCCGTTGATGTGTGAGTCGAGAGAACACACGAAAACCAAGAAGCCTCAAAACGCAGTCACTGCGAGCCCCCACTGTTGGAATTATGGAATTGCAAGAACGACAAGAAGGGGGCGTGGCAGTCTGCAGTTTTGCTTGTCCTTAATTATTCGGTTGAGGTTCATTCTGTCGATTAGGTTATGTGCAGATCCAGATAAAAAGGCAGACTGCCACAACCCTTTGCCAAAACAACATTCACCAGCCTAAACTGCTTGATGGCAAAAGGTCTCGCAGTGACCAAGGCTAAGCGGGTTTCAACTCTACCTTAACATGTGGTTTGTTCATGAATCGGATGGACTAAAGCCCATCCGTACGAAAAATAATCGGTTCCATGCGACCCTTGCAGGTCACTCCTACTCAGTATCCTTTTCTTTTTCCAACAGCGCTGCTTTCAATGCTTCCCGCAAAGAGCGGGCTTCAAAGATCTCAATACTCTCCGGCCAGGGTTCTCCTTTGCGCAGTCGTTTGGGTACCACGGCGCGTTTAAAACCCAGCTTAGCTGCCTCGCGCAAGCGGGTTTGCATTTGCCCAACCATGCGCAGCTCGCCCGACAAACCTACTTCACCAATCAAAACAGTATCAGCGCGCACGGGTTGGTCCTGAAATGAAGAGGTGATCGCGGTTGCCACTGCCAGGTCGGCAGCCGGCTCATCAATCCGCAGTCCACTGACCACATTGGTGATCACGTCCTGGTTGCCCAGCCCAACACCCAGCCTTCGGGTGAGCACTGCTACAATGATCAACAAGCGGTTGAAATCGATCCCGTTGGCTGTACGGCGTGGGTTGCCAAAATTGGTTGGCGTGGTCAGCCCCTGGATCTCGACCAGCAATGGTCGTGTGCCTTCCATTGTCACGGCAATCGCCGATCCAGGCGCATTGATCATGCGCTCTGCCAAAAAGACTTCGCTGGGATTGCGCACTTCCACCATACCGCGTTCCTGCATCTCGAAGACGCCCACCTCGCTGGTGGCACCATAACGGTTTTTGACTGACCGCAGCAGGCGATAACTCTGAAAATGCTCACCCTCCAGGTACAGGACGGTGTCTACAATATGCTCCAGCACTCTCGGACCGGCAATTGTGCCTTCTTTGGTGACATGCCCAATCAGAAAAACTGTAATGCCGGTGGTTTTAGCCAGTTCGCGTAGTTTGGCAGCCGATTCTCTCACCTGGGAAATCGATCCGGCAGCCGATTCCATCTCAGGCAGCGTGACAGTCTGGATCGAATCGATGATGACCAACGAAGGTTTCACCTGGGTAATATGTTCAAAAATGACCCCCAGGTCGGTTTCGGTTACAAGTAAGAGGTTCTTGGGTAATTTATCTGCTTCAGCCAGGCGGACAGCGCGCATTTTGATCTGGCGCTCCGATTCCTCACCTGAAACATACAAAACGTTGTTCTTATCTGCGAGCTGCATTGCCATTTGCAGGGTCAAGGTGCTTTTACCGATGCCCGGATCGCCGCCAATCAGCACAATCGAGCCAGGCACAATGCCCCCTCCCAACACTCGGGAGAATTCTTCCATCTCAAGGGGCACGCGATCTTCCAGCTGACCTTCGATGTCCGCCAGCCTTCTCACCTGCGAAGTTCCGCTCAGCCCTCTCACTGGCGATTTAGCTTTCGCAGATGGTTCCTGCACCAGCTCCTCAACCATACTGTCCCAGCTATCACAGCTGGGACAGCGACCAAAGGCACGGGAACTGGTTTTCCCGCATACCTGACAAACGTAGCGTGTATAGCTTTTTGCCATTAAACCTCGCTTAGATTCCGATCAATTCAGGCGCTGCCTGTTCCTCCTGGTTTACCCAATGCCTCAGGACAATATGCTTTTCTGTTTCGCCATCAGCGTTCGTTTTTTCTTCCAGGTCTATCTGAATTGTATCCCCGGGTTTGAAGTGTTTGGCTAGCAATTCATCGGAAAGTCGTTCTTCGACTTCCTGGGTGATCACCCTGCGCACAGGTCGGGCACCCATATCGGGGTCATAGCCCAATTCTGCCAGATAATCCAGCGCTATTTCTGTGGGAACCAGTTTGATTTCCTGTTCTTCCAGGCGCTCATTCACCTTGTCGATCTCCAAAGCCACAATCTTGCGAATATCCTTGCGGTTAAGCGCACGGAACACAATCACCGAGTCAAGCCGGTTGATAAACTCTGGTCTGAAATTGCGTTTCAAAGCCTCCATCAGCTTTTTCTGCATATCCTTATATTCCAGCTCTTCTTCTTGTGTTTCATCAACGGTCAAAGAAAAGCCCAGACCACTTTGACGCCGGATCAAATCCGCGCCGATGTTGGTGGTCATGATGATGATAGCGTTGCGGAAGTCGACTTTCAGACCCTTGGCGTCAGCAAGATGCCCCTCTTCCATGATTTGGAGGAGCAGGTTGAGTGCTTCAGGATGCGCTTTTTCGACCTCGTCAAAAACCACGATGGAATACGGTTTGCGGCGAATCGCTTCGGTCAGTTGCCCGGCTTCATCATAGCCAACATAGCCAGGAGGCGCGCCAACCAGGCGGCTCATACTGTGTCGTTCCATGAATTCGGACATATCGATCTGGATCAAGGCGTCTTCACTGCCAAACATCTGGCGTGCCAACGATTTGGTCAGCTCGGTCTTGCCAACACCAGTAGGACCAAGGAACATAAAGGATCCAATCGGACGGCGCGGGTTCTTTAACCCGGCACGAGCCCGGCGAATCGCCTTCGAAACTGCCACGATGGCTTCTCCCTGTCCGATGATGGATTTGGAGAGTTCCGCTTCCATATTCAGCAGGCGTTCTGTTTCTTCGGTTTCGATCTGAGTCAACGGGATACCGGTCCACATGGAGATCACCTCGGCGATGTCGTTTTCACAGACGATCGGAGCTTCCGAACGATTCCAGCCGGTTTGTACACCGTGTAGTTGGTCTTC
>DOEX01000019.1:0-2991 GCA_003532515.1 Anaerolineaceae bacterium
CGCTGGCTGCGTGAAAAAATTGAACCTACCCCAGACAAGCCAGAGCGGATAATTACAGTTCGAGGGGCGGGATACCGTTTCGAAGGATAAATAAATGAAGCCGCGCTTCCATTTGCGCATTCTCTGGCCATTCATCCTGATTTTGGTGGCAAGCCTGGCTGCCTTGGCATTGTTATTCCCCCTGGTACAAGGCTCGGTCTTTCAACAAGCTGCAGAACCAGGTGGACAGGTGAATTATGTTCCTCTCTTCACTCTTGTTTTCTTAATTTTGGCGATTGGCTTAATGTTTGGATTGCTGATCAATATCTATTACACCAACCAGCACCTGAACGTCCTTGAAGACTTGACTGATGCAGCCAAGGAACTGGGCGAGGGACGATTTACAGAAATCGAGATACCGGAAGATGTTGGGGAACTGCCCGAAATCCAGGAATTGGCGGAAGCTCTGCAAAAAACTGCTCTTCAGACCGAAGAGCAATTCAACGCATTGACCAAGGAGCAAGCGATGCTTTCGGCTGTTCTGGATCATATGACTGATGGCGTGTTGATTGCGGATGACAGTGGTAAGGTGCAGTTGCTTAATACGGCTGCCGAGAAACTCTTCAAGATCGAGAACGATCAGGCGATTGACCGCTCGGTAGTCGAGGTGATGCGCCATTACAGCTTGGTTGATCTGTGGGAGAAAACAAAAAACGGCAATCCTGAGACGATTGATATGGAATTGGGCTCTGCGCACAAATATCTGCAGGTGGTTGGTATTTCCCTCGAAAAAGATCTGCCTGGACGTACAATGCTTCTTTTCCAGGACCTGACCCAGACTCATCAGCTGGAGATCGTACGTCGGGACTTTGTCTCCAACATCTCTCACGAATTGCGCACACCTATTGCAGGCTTGAAAGCGATCAGCGAGACCCTCTTAGACGGTGCTTTGGATGATCCGCCGGCTGCACGCAAGTTTTTGGTGCACATGGATAATGAAGTCGACAACCTTATTCAGATTGTGAATGAACTTCTGGAGCTTTCCCGTATTGAAGCTGGACGTTCCAACTTTGAGTTTCAACGTAATGACCCGTGCAGACTTATAAATAACGCCTATGAGCGTATGATTTTGCAGGCAGAAAAGGCTGGGGTGAGGCTGACGCAAGAATGTCCCCCAGGATTACCACAGGTGAGTGCTGACCCAGTGAGGATATCGCAGGTGTTTATCAACCTGATCCACAACGCGATCAAATTTACTCATACTGGGGGGCATATTCATTTGACTGCCTGGCGGGATGATAACAAAGTAGTCTTTATGGTGCAGGATGACGGGGTTGGGGTCGCAAAAAAAGACCTCAAAAGAATCTTCGAACGGTTTTACAAGGCCGACCGGGCTCGCTCAGGGGGTGGAACTGGATTGGGTTTGTCGATTTGTAAACATATTGTGGATGCGCATGGCGGGCAGATTTGGGTAGAAAGCGAAGAAAATGCTGGCAGCAAATTCTTCTTTACAATACCGGCAACGGCAGGCGGCAACATTGCTTAACCAAACTTTTGCCGATTCAGCTTGCAGTACAATTAATCACCACAAATTTGCAGTAATTTGGAGGCATAGATGTCCCGATTCACATTAGACCAGGAAATTCGGCTGGTACAGGATGAAATACTCTTATTGGGCAGCCTGGTGGAACAGGCGATACTCAATTCTGTCGAAGCCTTACAACGACGTGATGCAACTGCTGCACAACGTGTGTATGACAATGATCGAAAAATCAATGCCAAGCACCATGCTATTGAAAATCACATCTTGATTACGTTTGCCACCCAAAGCCCGCTGGCGGGTGATTTGCGCTTTTTGGCAGCCATGCTGGAAGTCAATACCGAGTTGGAACGTATCGGTGATTATGCCAAAGGAATCGCCAAAGTTGCCATTCGCCTGGCAGAAACCGATTACGCTGTCCCGATCCGCGAGATACAACAAATGGCTGACCTGGCGACTTCAATGCTGCACCGCTCGTTAGGTGCTTTTGTCGCCGGAGACACCGTTGCCGCTCACAGCATTCCTGAGGAAGACAACCAGGTGGATGAGTTGTATGAGAGCATCTATCGCAAAATTGTGGAAGGGATGATCAAGAGCCCCGATACAATCGACCTGGGAAACCAGGTGGTATGGGTCATTCATAACCTTGAGCGAACAGCCGACCGTGTCACCAATATTTGCGAAAGAGTAGTCTTCATCGTGAGTGGTGAATCGGTTGAATTTGATGTTTCTGATGATGAGCACCTTGATGAATAGAAACCGGAAGGATTATAAAATTTGAGACGCGCGATGAGCGCGTTTTTCTTTCCTGCTTATGGATGTGGCTTCCTTTGCGGGAAATTCTCAATAAAATCTCATCGAAAATGTTGGCAGATTACGCTATAATGACGATTATCTACACAAAACGATAAAAAATTTCCATTGTGTTTAATCTACTTTTAGGAGGTGGCACAAGTGTTAAGACCAAATGATACGAAGGGAAAGTTGATTGTCGTAGAAGGCATTGACGGCTCGGGCAAGTCTACACAAATTGATCTGCTCTATAAGTGGCTGCTTTCGAAGGGCTATTCCGTATATTTCAGCGAGTGGAACAGCTCGAGTTTGGTAAAAAGTACCACTAAGGTTGCCAAAAAAAGCCAGGCATTTACTCCAGCAACTTTTAGCATCCTGCATTGTACCGATTTTGCTGACCGTTGGGAAAACAGCATCTATCCTCTGCTCAAGGCGGGTGTGATTGTTCTGGCAGACCGTTATGCTTTCACCGCTTTTGCCCGCGATGTAGCCCGAGGGAATGATCCTCAATGGGTGCGCGACATGTACTCTTTTGCCTTCATGCCTGATGCCGCCTTGTACTTCCGGGTGCCACTGGATATTGCAGTAGAGCGGATAACCGGAGCAAGAGCACAATTGAAGTATTACGAAGCCGGAATGGATTTGGGTCTCTCGGATAGTTACGAGGAAAGCTTCAAACT
>DOEX01000019.1:3019-5770 GCA_003532515.1 Anaerolineaceae bacterium
TAATGTCGAACGCTGGATTTTATGGTGCTGGTTTTCCCTATCGTGATTTCGGAAAGCTTCCAGGGAAGTTGATCGTACTGGAAGGAACCGATGGTGTCGGCAGGTCGACCCAGGTGACCATGCTGCGGCACTGGCTGGAAGAAGAGGGCTACGCTGTTGCTGATACCGGATTGACCCGCTCAGAATTGACTGGTCCGGGGTTGGATGCCGCAAAAAGTGGACATACACTTGGTCCGACCACAATGAGCCTTTTTTATGCTGCCGATTTTGCTGATCGACTCGAGAACAAAATTATTCCGGCATTACAGGCTGGCTTTATTGTCTTGTCTGACCGCTATTTCTACTCGATGATTGCGCGTGACAGTATCCGCGGTGTTGAAAAGAGTTGGTCCAGAGCCCTTTACGGTATCGCCTTGCGTCCACATTTGATCTTATATCTGCAGGCATCGGTGCCATCATTGGTTCAACGGCTGATCCATGGTCGTGGTCTCAATTACTGGGAATCGGGCATGGACCTGCATATGGCAGACAATTTTTATGACAGTTTTGTGATCTATCAGACTGAAATCATTAAAGAACTGGAAGAGTTGGCAAGAGAATACAACTTTGTAACTATCAATGCGGATCGTGACCCTCAGGAGATTTTTGAGGATCTCAAGCGACCGATCCGATTGCTGTTACATAATCGGCTGACGAAGTCGGAACGTCCATTTTAGTGTTTTGCTTACCCCAGTTATGACTGGGGTAAGTTTTAATTCACGGATCGGACTTGCTCTCATCCCAAGAGTGAATATGAGGACCGGCTCAGTCCTTACGGAGGAAGTGTGGCAAAAGTAAGCACGGAAGCGATCAGTGTTTATGGCGCAAAAACTATTTACCAGCATCTCTCAGCAATGCAGACAGAGGTGGAAGGGGTGATGACCAGCGTGGATATTGAATACATCCACCGCATGCGTGTGGCTACCCGACGGCTGCGTAGTTCTTTAGCAATTTTCAGAGATAGTTTCCCAAAAAAGGATTACAAACAATTTTTGAAGGATATCCGGGCGGTCACAAAAGCCCTGGGAGCTGCCCGCGACCTGGATGTTCAGCTCGAGTTACTCCAACAACTTCACCCACAATTTTCTAACCCCAGACTGGCACCAGGTGTCAACCGCTTGCAACTGCGATTAAAACAGCAGCGCCAGGAAGCTCAGCTGCAGGTGATCAAAGCGATGAAAAACCTGGAAGATGATGAGACCCTGCGCCGTATCGCGCGCTGGGCTGCACCATGGCTTGAAAAGGTTGAGAGTATTTACCTTTATTCACCAGCATTGTTTGAGCTGGCTTTTTCGAGCATCAAGGCGAGATTGCAAGAGTTGTTGGTATTCGATGAGTCGGTTCGGATTGAAACAAATGTGGCGGAGTTGCACGCTATGCGTATCAGCGCGAAACACTTGCGATATACCATGGAAGCGTTTGATAGCTTGTATGGAGATGAAATCAAGCCGTTTATCAACCAAACCAAGAAGTTGCAGGACCTGTTGGGGTCGATCCATGATGCGGACGTTTGGACGGAGATGATTCCAACCTTTATCAAAGAGGAGGAGCAGCGTATCACCACCTATTTTGGGCATAACCGTTCATTGCGCAGGCTCTTGCCAGGTTTGAAAGCGTTTGTTGACAATCGCAAGCTCAGCCGTGCTGAAGATTATCAAGTGTTTATTCAGATGTGGGATAAAACGCTGCAAGAGGGCATGTGGGATAACCTGGATGCGTTAATCAATGCTCCGTTGAACATTGGAGAGGCAATCAAGTTGCTGCAGAGGATGGAAAAACCCGACGAGCCAGAGACTGAGTCAGCGGCTCCTCTTGATGAGTAGACCGTCGGGCTATTGAGGAAACCGGCATTGCGGCTGCTTCTATAAGGCGTAGGAGCGTTGAAGACTGTGGCGATCTGTTTTGACAGCTTGATGAATCATGCTAACAACCCCTGAGTTTTGCTGAATTCCGATTCAGAAGGCAGACTGCCACACCTCTTTCAGGTTGTTCTAAGGTTACCGGCTTCAAGCGACAGGGTCTCGCAGTGACCGGGATTTTTTATAGGGTTCGCAGTGACTGAGCTCCGCTCTTTCACTTTCTCATTCTTCGTTCGTATCCCGTTCCATGCGTTTTAGCATGGTGTAATTTAGTGCCGCAATCAATGCCATGGCGACAAATAAAACCAAATAACCAATCTTGAAATTCTTCTCACCTACCCATAGAGTAAATTCGGACATCCCGCCGATGCCTGAAATCAACGTCAGAGGCATAAAGATGGTTGTGATCAAGGTGAGGCGACGCATGATGGCATTCGTGCGGTTGGAAGCCTGCGACATGCGATTGCTGATTATCGAAAGGTGAATTTCCATTAGACTTGTCACCTGGTCGCGGGCGGTTTCGGAAATTTCGTAGTAACGGGAAAGGTGGTCATAGACATCCCGGAAGAATATTATTGACTGATCGCTGATAAATTTGCTGTCCTGGCGGATCAATTTGCTGATGACCTCCCGTTCATAAAAAACAGATTTTCGGATGACCATCAAAGAACTGCGTGAGTCCATCAGGCGTGAAAGGTCAAAATCGTGGTTATCAGCCAGTATCTCATCTTCATCCTTGTCTAATTTGTTTTCAATCTGGTCAATTGCCTGGAATTTGCGATCAACAACCATGTCAATGATCAAGTGTAAAAGGAAAGAAGGACCATCCTTGATCCGTTCTCGTTCACGTTCG
>DOEX01000032.1 GCA_003532515.1 Anaerolineaceae bacterium
TCAGCCACGATCGCATCAGCCAGAGGATGTTCGCTCCCGCTTTCGGCGGAGGCTGCCAGGTTCAGCAATTCCTCCTCGCTATAACGGTCTGAAAGTGCCTTGATATCCGTCAATTGTGGTCTGCCGACCGTCAGAGTGCCGGTTTTATCAAACAAGACTGTGTCAGCTCCACCAGTGGCTTCCAAGGCTTCGCCTGACTTGAATAGAATGCCGAGCTCAGAAGCCCTGCCGGTACCAGTCATTACAGCAGTGGGCGTTGCCAGTCCCATGGCACATGGACAGGCGATCACCAGCACTGCCACGGTATTAATGATGGCATTGGCAAGAGGGGTGATTGTGCCGTGCATGGTCTGTTGTGCAGGTGTTGGAATGATGAAATACCAGAGCAAAAATGTCAAAACAGCAACCGCAATCACAATTGGCACGAATACCGCAGAGATCTTATCCGCCAACTGTTGGATGGGTGCCTTACTTGTCTGAGCATCTTCAACCATCTTGATGATCTGGCTCAGGAAGGTGTCACGGCCCACTTTTGTGGCCTTAAATACGAGCCGCCCATTCTTATTGAGGGTAGCCCCATAAACTTCATTGCCAGGGTTTTTATCGACCGGTTTTGACTCGCCAGTGATCATGCTTTCGTCGACGCTCGAATTGCCTTCGACCACCACGCCGTCTGTCGGTAGCTTTTCGCCTGGACGGACAACAATCAAATCGCCTGGCACCAAATCACCAGAGTCGATCTCAACTTCCTGACCGTCCCGCAATAGGCGGGCTTTGGTTGGTTTTAAGCTGAGCAATTTCTTGATAGAATCGCCGGCACCAGATTTTGCTTTCGTTTCCAGATATTTTCCAAGGCGCACCAGCGTGATGATAGTGGCTGAGGTTTCAAAGTAAACCATACCTGGCAGCACCCCCAATACAACCAGGACGGAGAAAAAGTAGGCAACCGACGTGCCAAGTGCAACCAACACATCCATGTTGGCAGAGCCATTTTTCAAGGCTTTCCAACCATTAACATAGTAGGAGCGCCCCACGTAAAACTGCACGGGAGTTGCCAGTGCAAATAGTACCCAATTCAACCAGGGTGCCATGCTGATGGAGGTGGGGAGGAGACCAAATTCGCTGCCCATCTGCAGGATGAAAAGAGGAATCGTGAATACCAGTGAGATTATGAGCAGGCGTTTTTGTTCCTGGATAGCTCTTTGACGGGCTTTAGATTCGGGGTCATCCAGATCGCGGTCGGTTAGAGTGGGCGTAAAGCCCGCTTTGGCAACCAACTCCATGATCTCATTGACATTGGTGATTGTCGGTACATAGACAAGGTTCAATTTTTCAGCTACCGGGTTAGCCTGGCTGGAGATGATGCCCGCTTTGTTCTCGAGGGCTTTCTCCAGTCTGGCAGCATTGACAGGATCACTCAATTCTGGGATAGAAAGAACAGCCTGTCCAGTGGCGACATCGTAGCCAGCGTTCTGGATGCTTCCGAGTAAGTCATTCAACATTGTTTGGCTGCTATCGTAAGTAACAGCAACGCGCTCGGAAGAGAGGTTGACAAGTGCCTCATCGACCCCCTCTGTTCGTTTTAAGGCACGTTCAACCGTGACTGCGCAGTTAGCGCAGGTCATGCCCAGGATGGGTAAATTGACGTGTTCTTTTTCGCTCATACTGTTGCCGGATATCCGATGCCTTCCAGGGTCTGGCGAATAATTTGGTCGGATGCCGGTGCTTCGAAGTCTACAGTCAAAGACAACGAAACCAGATCGGCTTCGGCAAAATCAACGCCTTCGATTGCCAAGACGGCTTCCTGAATTCGTTTGATGCAGTGCATGCAGTGAATGTTTGGGATAGAATAGGTTTTGGTTTCCATTAGATTTACCTTTCGTAATGTTAATGCTGTAATTATCAACTAAGATTATATGAATTTTGTAAGCGGGAATCAATTTACTGTGAAACAACAAACAATGCACACACCCTCTGCTGTCATCCTGGATATGGATGGAACTTTCTTCTTGGGAGATTCCCTCTTGCCTGGCGCGCTTGAACTGCTCGAATGGCTTGACAAAAATAGGATCAAGTTCACTTTTTTGACAAACAATACCTCAAAGGGCAAGCCAACCTATGTGAAATTGTTGACTGGCATGGGAGTACACTCGGAAGATGCCCGCATTTATACAGCCGGCGATGCAACAATCAGTTATCTTAAAAGCTATCACCCAGGGAAACGAGTCTTTTTGGTCGGTACCGAAAGCCTGCGCAGCAATTTTATTGAAGAGGGCATTTTACTGGTGGATGTGGACCCAGATGTATTGGTTTTGGGCTATGACACCGAACTGACTTACCAGAAACTGGTTGATTTTTGTCTTTATCTCAGGCAGGGGCTGCCATATATTGCCACCCACCCGGACGTTAATTGCCCTTCGCCGATCGGTCCGCTGCCGGATATCGGATCATTCATGGCGCTCATCCAAACCAGCACTGGCAGGACACCCGATGTGGTTTTAGGCAAGCCAAACCCCGGCATCGTACAGGAGCTGGCTAAGGGCTGGGGGGTGGAAGTGGGTGAGATGCTGATGGTGGGGGACCGGCTTTACACTGACATTGCCCTTGGCAGGACAGCTGGAGTAAAAACTGCCCTGGTTCTGAGCGGTGAGACCAGGCGAGAAGATGTGGGCAACTCAATTTTCCAGCCGGACGTCATATGCGAAAATTTGGCATATTTGTTGCAGTATTTATCTACTTAATCTACTTTTTGGAAGAGTCAAGGTAAGTCTTGGCGATGTTTTTGGATCTATCGGTTTGATCAGCATTCTTTATTTGGCATCCCGTCCGGTTTTGCAGACGGTGGTGGAGCAGTACCGTCAGAAGGGTGAAACCCTACCTGATATGCTCAAAAAGATATACCAATTTGTGATGAAGACTCATCGTCATGCTGGATTTGTCGCAGTTGGAGCAATCGTATTACACTTTTTCCTGCAGTATAGGGAATATGGTGTTGTTCCGGTGGCTGGTTTGATTGCAAGCTCGCGTTCTGGCGGATTGACAGCACATGACGGTTAACGATATCCCCAAGTACCAGGTGCTGCCAATACCCTACGGGCACTTTGTCACGCCCTACAACGAAAGTGGAAAGGCAGACTGCCACGATCCTTTGCCAGGTCATTTATTGCCGCAACCATTATGCATCATGGCAAAGGATCTCGCAGTGACCGAGGAAAACGGCTCAGGATGACAGGTTTAGGGACAACGAGGTTCATTCCTCACAATATTGATGACCGGAAAAATACTCCTTACCTTTACTGAAATAGAAAATAGATCTTTTTTGAGTTAATACATTCATTTTTATTGCACAAATTTATTACCGGTTGTAAAATTGTATTTGTTTTCCAACGTTGTCCATTAAATTCATTTCAGGAGGGCTGCCATGACTGTCAAGGTTTTCCATCGGATTTTCACTTGTGTAGTTCTGATTCTCTCTGTTTTCGTCAGTCCGGAACCCGTTTTTGCTTTCAGTACTTACAACTTTCCATTAGATAGCACCAACGATACTAGCGATGCTAACCTTACAGATAACATCTGCGCGGATGCACAAAACTACTGCACACTGAGAGCTGCTTTGGAGCAATCCAAGCCCTTAACCCAGGCTGGTCACACTGTGAATATCTTATTCTATAAACTTGACTCCCCTGCAACCATTGTTTTGCATGACCACTTACCCCAAAACACCGATGCCAACCTGATCAATGATGACCCAACCAAGCAGATCACAATCAATGGTAACGGTTATATGAGTTTGCTCATTAATGGGAATCAGGATACAACCATCGAGGGGCTGATCTTTGAGGATTTCCACGGCTATGGAATAATGATTTATTTTAATGGGACCGATGTGATCAAGAACAATGTCTTTATTGACAATGATCCCGGGATTTGGGTTATGGGTGGAAACAGAAACGGATGTTCATATTACTGGCAATTATATCGGTTACAACCCCTACACAGAATCAAGGGATGGCAACACTAATGGTATTAATGTAAATGACGATCCTGGTAATTTGGGTGATCACATTCTCTTTATAGGCGGTGACAGTGCTGAGAATGGCAACGTGATTGCCGGTAATGGTCTTTCCGGAATTTTCATCAACAACGAAAACTTCCATACCCAAATCGTCATTCGTAACAATTATATCGGCATGGCTGATGATACAACCTCAGCTTATAACTACAAACATGGGATAGAGGTTGAGAATAGCAAGTGTCCCTTAGTTATCGGTGGAGATTTTCTTGCCCATAAAAACTTGATAGCAGGCAATAAGGACGTAGGAATCTATATTGAACGCTCGTCTGTTGCTACCATTCAAGGAAACACCTTCAGCGCTAATGCAGCTGGCACTGCCTATATTCCTAACCAATATGGCGACATAAGAGTTTTTGACAGTCCTTATCTCATGATTGGCGGCGATTCTCCTGCTTACGGCAATGTGATTCCGCAAGGGATTTCGGTAGAGAGCAATGCCATCAACAATACAAGTATTATGATTAAACATAATTTTTTAGGTATCTCAAGAAGCGGCTTTGTGTTTCCTAAAGAGGCAGATAGGGATGGTATCTTCGCTGAAAAAGTAACTGGTTACCCTGAAATCTCATTTAACACAATCACGAATTTTAGAAACGGCATTAACATTCTCAGAGATTCTTCAATGGTGCCGATCTTAAACAACCATATCTACAACAATTCTCTTTTGGGCATCGACCTGGATAATGATGGTGTAACGCCAAACGACGACCCGCCTGATGCAGATACCGGACCCAACGGGCTGCAGAATTTTCCTGTTATAACCAATGTCGAGGTCACACCAATTGG
>DOEX01000051.1 GCA_003532515.1 Anaerolineaceae bacterium
TAAGTGTTCTGCAATGCTGGCGGCTTGTGCCAAACCAGTTTCATTTAAAACACCATCCGATTGCCCTTGCAGGTAATGTTTGGCGTTGGCATCCGTCTGAGCATGGCGCACAAATATGAGCCTGGTGACACCGTCTGCAGGGGCATTTTCAAAAGGATTCACAAATTTCATCAGGCTTTTAGTTTTTCCTCAACTTGTTCAAAAAATACCTTTAACACGGTCTGGACCACGCCAGGTCTGGCGCCAAACATCAGTTTTTGACCGACCGCATCCAAAGGATAGGCAAGAATTTCCAGCTGCGTGGACTCCACGGTTGGGGAGGAATATTTGATCTCCAGCTTGCTGCGATCACCCAGAATTTTTCCCTGGAGCTTTTTATCCATCTGAATTTTCAAGATCTTTCCAGCTTCATCATGGGAAAGGACCTTTCCACCCAGCGCTACAGCGACATTTTTGCAAACTGAGATGACATTCTCAGCCTTGGCTTCGTAAGTTTTCGTTAATTTCACATCGTAACCCATTTTTCCTCCTAAATTACTCTCACTTGTTGACGAACATCTTCAACCAGATCCCATTCCGGCATCCTGGTCCCGGATTGCATGGCAGAGGCTGTACCGCAAGCCACTCCCAACATCAGGGCTTGTTCCAGGTCGTAACCGTGATAGAGCGCAAAGCTGAGACCGGCTACCATGGCATCCCCGGCACCAACCGGGTTGGCTTCCTGAATTTCGGGGGGCAGGCAGACCGAAATTTTCTCCCCATCTGTCAACAGAGCCCCTTTATCTCCTGCCGAGATTGCCACAAACTGGGCACCAACATTACGGGTAAGCTCAGGGTTATCCAGAATCTCCTGCAAGCTGGTGATCTCTCTACCGGTCAGTTGAGAGAGTTCGAATAAGTTCGGTTTGACGAGTTTGGGATGTGCCAACACCCCCTGCTTCAGGGCAGCACCACTGGTGTCTAAAACAACGTCACCGCCCAATTCCTTGATTTTTTCGGTCATATTCTGATAAACAGTGACATCCACACCTGGAGGTATGCTGCCGGCTAACACCCACAACGTTCCAGAAGACGCTTTTTCTGAGATATACGTGAAAACCTGCTGTAGCTCAGCTTCAGAGATTTTCGGTCCTTTTTCGTTGACCTTGATGTGCTTGCTGCCGCCAGTTGTGACAACGCTGACATTGGTTCGGGTCTCACCAGAAACAGGGATAGAAATCACTTCAATGCCTTGTGCCTTCAAACCCGCTTCAATAGTCTTTCCAGTTTGACCGCCCAGCAGCCCAACCGCTTTTGAAGGTTGGTTCAGTTCTTTCAACATGCGTGAGACGTTAAAACCTTTACCTCCAAAATCCAATTGGACGCCTTCAGCGATCAGGACGTCGTTGAAACGAATTTCAGCCACAGTAAGCTGTTTGTCCAATGCCGGATTAAGCGTAATGGTGTAGATCATTTCTTAATCTCCGTTGCTTTGCCTGCCACTGGCTTCTTTTTCAAGCCCATGATGAAACCAATTGTCGCGCCCACGAGGGTTGTGAAGGCGATCACCAAGCCTTTGCCGCCCCATTGTTCAAACAACGGTCTTGCTTCCAGCATGGTAAGGAACAAAAAGAACATACCAAAGGATTTAAGAAAAATCATCAACTTCTCTTTGGCAGGGTAACCTTTTTTCCAGATCTGAATGATCGTGACCACAACTGCTGAAAGCAAACTCAAGAGCACCACCGGGCTAAAATCCACTGCACGCTCCGGATTACGGTAGAAGACGCCATAGTAGGCACCTAATGCCGCTCCAATCAATACAAATTGTGCGTAAAGCCGAAAACCCTGCTTTTTCTCGCCATTCGCTTTTTTATCTTCGTTATTTGTCATAGGTTCCAAAATTCTTCAATCAGTACTTTTTCTGCTTCACGGTTCCAGGTATGGTTTGCTCCCATTTTTGCAGCGACTTTGGGATAGTTTTCAGCAACTTCAGCCAGAGAAAGCAAAGGCAGGTCTGGCAGCTGAGGATAGATAATGATCTTGCCGGTGAAAGTTCCCGCCATCATAGCATCCATACCTGCAACAGCCTGTTTCAAGCCACCAATGGCAGCAACGCTGAGGTTCGGCGAAAGCGAGCCGGAGCGAGCTTTGGACATAACGGTTTTCTGGTCGAAAACCGACGAACCCGAGGTGCCAGTTAATTGCATGTTGTTCAGGAAGATGTTATTCAAGTCGATTTCGATGGTAGTGCCATTGGGAACGCCGGCAAAAAAGTTCAGCATGCCGTTCTTTCCTAACAATAAAGCAGCATTTTCCATAACTTTGCCATTAGGCACACAAACGACCACATCTTCTGCCATTTCTCCACCAGAAAGCTGCCGAACGGTCTCAACCAGGTCAACACCCTCTTTGCTGGTGTTCACCAGGATGAGCTGCTTACCGTTCTTTTCGGCGATCGGGTCTCCGTTTTGACGCAATGCCTGCAAACGTTCATCGTTGAGATCCGTAACAACAACGGTCTTGGGTCCCGGCACAAGTTCGAGCGATCGCTGCACGTGCATTTGTCCCATCGGGCCGGCACCACCGACCACTACCAACAGCCCATCCGCCATCAGTTCTGAGCGGTTTCGCTCTTCACCATAAGCGGCGCCAATTTCTGTGCCCTGGGTACCAATATAGGTGGTGTAGTGATAATGGATGCGTCCCGCATCGATTACAGCCTTACCATCCAGAGGTCGGTCGCTCACCAGGTTTAGCGTGCCCCGGAAGGCAATCTGCCTGGCGACTTCCGAGACTAATTCTGCGCTGTTCGGTTCGAGCATGATGATGTCGTCAAAGCCTTTTCCGTTTGTCTTTTCCTGGGCAAAGGCTGCGATTTGGTCTTTTTCGAGGGCTCCCACCTCCACCACTTCAGCCTGCGTATGGCTTTTGACCAAATCGAGGATTTGCGGTGTGGTATTGGTCAGGTAGATCTTGCTGGGTTTTTCGAGCCCATTTTCAAAAGTGAAGGCTTTTTCAGAATATTGGGGACCATCGATCCACATCAAGCCGCCTTCCAGAGGGAACAAACGTCGTCTCTGGGTATAGGCAGCTTCCACACAAGCCCAGGGTTCAGTTAATGCTGATTCCGAATAGCCCAGTTCACCTTTGACTGGGATCAGATATTCAGAATCATCAGCATCAAAGATTTCTTTTCCAATCAGGTGATACTGGATCAAGCCGCCCGGAATGGTGTAACCGTAGGCAGTGGCAACCTTATTCACATAGATGTCAGGTTGGATGGCAAGTTTTTGCCCGGGTGCGAAGCGTTCTTTCAGATTGTCGCCAACCTTTACCACAGTAAAAGCAGCTTCATGACCCAGCCTGGTGGGCTCAACAGAAAGATCACGGTTATAGAGTTTGGGGTGTTGCCCGCCTTGTTTGATCAGTTTCACATCCGAAAAGCATAAACCCACAGCATCAACTCTGACCAAAATCTGATCCGGACCTGGTTCGGGCATAGGGAATAATTCAGGTTTTCCGTCGCGTCCAACGTTTTCCAAACCTGCCCCATACATATTCCACCCCATCACCTTTTCAGGAAGGGGATAATCCAATTCAACATAATTTCTGAATTTTTCGTCCATTTCAAGTCCTTTCTCGATAAGGTTGATTACTTATGCAGCAAGAGCATCGATGATGTCTGATTTTTTGGCAGTTGTTGCCAGAAAATTCACGCGCTCAATTTCGTCAACCACATTGGCGAGATTCTGCAAAATGCCGATGTGTTCTTCAAAAGTCGCTGCGATTCCAACGACCAGGTAGACCAGCTCACCTTCTTCCCAAGGCACTCCCTGGGGAATCTGGAGCACAGAAATGCTGGTTTCCTTGATGTACTTCAAATCAGGAAATTCGCCATGCGGGATGGCAACACCATTGCCGATCAAGGTCGACATGGTTTTCTCACGGTTCAACATCCCTTGAACGTAGGGTGCTTCCACACGCCCAGCTTGAACCAATAAATCACCTGCAGCTTGAATAGCTTCTTCTTTGGTTTGAACTTTTGAATCTAAATGGATGAGTTCCTCAATTAATATACGTGACACAATAACCCTCCTATTGGGCAAGCCTTTGGTCATGAGATTATCATAGTAGCTCTGAGGAATCGTTAGTTAGCGACGATTTCCTTGCCTTCCTTAATGTCTGCTACCAGTTTGTCAAACAATGGATCATTGAAGAAAAACTTAAAACTCAGCACGACCGCTTCCGGGGCTTTTGATTTTACTGACTTCTTGATGCCCTCATGGCAGATGATGAATTTTGTTTGGGGGTCAAGATTCGAAACTGCTTTATGAAAAATATTTATATTCTCCAGCTTGGCAGCCTTCATTTTTTTCTTCATGGCATTAACCGTCATCAGGCTCGATCCGATACCTGCCTCACAAGCGACGACGATATTTTCGATATCTTTTGCTTCAATTGTATTACCCATATTCAAATTCTCCAATCCGTGTTCAGGCAAACAAGTTGCCTGAACACGTCTTTACTAACAAACTAATTAAATTTTGTTCCAACTATGCTTCGACGACTTCTTCAATTTCTTCTTCTTCTTTGACCGGCCAGCGTTTCAGGATTAAAACACCAACCAGGAAAGAAGCGACTGCGCCGATCAGAACGCCCATCAATACCTGGAAATGCCAGCCTTTGGGGGTCATTGCGATGTAGGCGAAGATTGAGCCTGGTGATGGGGTGGCAACCAAACCTGCATCAGTGATCACCCACCAGAAGTTGGCAAGGATCGCACCAGCGTACATAGCCAGGATCATGATCGGATGAGCAAGCACATAGGGGAAATAGATCTCGTGAATGCCGCCAAGGAAGTGAATGATGATCGCGCCGGGAGCAGATTGCTTGAGCATGCCCTTACCTGCAACAGTGTAAGCCAACAGCAGACCAAGACCAGGACCAGGATTGCTTTCGAGCATGAAGTGAATAGCTCGACCAGTCTCCTGGGAGGCAACTGCACCCAGAGGAGCCAAAACGCCGATGTTCAGGGCATTGTTCAGGAACAGTACTTTAGCAGGTTCGATGATCAAGGCAACCAGGGGCAGCAGTTTGATATTGACCAGCCACTCGACAACAGAGCCAAAGGCATTGCTGATAGCGGTCACAAACGGACCCATGACAAGCATGGCAAACAGAACCAGGAGGGTACCAATGATACCCATCGAGAAGTTGTTGATGAGGAGCTCGAAACCAACTGGCATTCTGGGCTCCATCCATTCGTCGAATTTCTTTAGGATCCAGGCAGACAGAGGACCCATGATCATGGCGCCGAGCAGCTGCGGAATTGAAGAACCGACGATAGCACCCATGGTAGCGAGCGCGCCCATGACACCACCGCGCTGACCATGAATCATGTGACCCGCAGTGTAACCAATCAGGATCGGTAATAGGTATACAAGAATTGGGCCAACGAGCGCTGCGAAGCGTTCGTTCGGGAGCCAACCTGTTGCAATAAACATTGCCGTAATGAGCCCCCAGGCGATAAATGCACCGAGGTTGGGGACAACCATCGAAGCCATAAAACCGCCGTACTTTTGGATTGTTTCTTTCATGATTTCTCCTTATTATATATTGTTAGTAACTAAAGATTAAAAACAGGATAGAGAGGAACAAAAAATGTATGAAAACCTCCTTTCAAAAATGATAATTAATGTGTAAGGTCATAAAGAACGACACGTAAAAGTGCGTTAAAAGTAATTATATACAAATCAAAAAAAGTCGCAAGAGACAATCACCTGTATTTCGAACAATTGTGAGTGTACATATGAATATTTTACTCGAAATTCAGATAATTAAGGGGTTGCCTGCAGCAGATGTCAGGACAATGGAAGTGGAGGAAAATTAGCAGGAAAGGCGCTAAGCACTTTTTCTGCTATAACATCTCAATCAAGCCAAGGTGCGCGCGGCGCAGGGTTTCGGCGTCCATTTTCTCAACTTTGCGGTCGTACGTCAGAAATCCGTTGATTTCTGTCTCGATATCCGTAGTTTGGGTGTAAATCGCGGCGGAGAGACCTTGAGAAATCAGGGGTTTTACTTGCTGTTCTAACAATTTTAGATAGGCTGCTGTGAGCGATTCTGCATCCGGATGATGACCGTAACCAAAACGTTTGCGTTCGGTATATACATTTTTGGGTACTTGCATGGTGTAGCCACCAAATTCAGTTACAGCCAGAATGCGGTCATCCGCAACGCGAGCACTCAGCGGTTTTACGTAAACATGTCGGCTCTGAAAATCACCACCGCCCTGGTCAAACCAGCCCGAGGCATGGTCAACCAGTCGGGTCGGGTCGAGCAATTTGATCCATTCAGCTATTCGAATCGCCTGGAACTGTCCCCAGCTTTCGTTGAATGGCACCCAAACGCCAATGCAAGGGCTATTGTAAAGTGTTTCTATCATGTCCTGCAGTTCTGCCCGGAATTCTTCCCGGTTTTGGGGGTCTTCACGACCAAAACGCTTGAGTCGTTTCTGGTCGAAGCGATGGATGCCAGAAGTGAAAGTGAACAAGACGATTGCGTCCTTGGTGGTGCG
>DOEX01000159.1 GCA_003532515.1 Anaerolineaceae bacterium
GGAGGTTCGAGTCCTCTAGCGCCCACTTTTGTTTTAATGATTACCTTCTCCCTGGAGAAGGTCGAAGATACCGGAAGCGCAGCGAGCGGGAGTGGACCACGAAGTGGTGGATGAGGTAGTACACGGCTCCAATTTCACAGTTTCTAGTTTCGTAAGTTACGCCCTTCCAAGGGGCTTTGCACAGTCCTCTGGCGCCCACTTTTTCTTTTTTAAAGGACCGTTCGGAGGTTAAGCCCTCACACGGTAATAACCCTTCCAGGGGGCTACGCTCAGTCCTCTCGCAGGGGTATTGTTTTACTGCTGGTCTGTAATAAGTCTGCCGATGGTTGCACACAGAGTTTCACCATCACTATAAGAAAGCTGGAACAGGGGTGGCTTTCCCGTGTCTTTAATAATCTGCACACCATCGGTATAAGGTGTTAAATCTACAATCTGACTGTACTTTATTACCTTATTGCCTTTGCTCCCGTTAAATAAAATTCTTTTATTTGTAACGTAGAGAGTACCCGAGTCAATCAAGGTCATTATGTCTTGGGTTTCTCTTGTGGGTTTTATATTACCAACCCGGTAATACCAACTCTTTGTAATCCTCAACTTGGCGACTGAGCCACGGTATTGATAATTCACCGTCTTTGTCCGAAGCTCGTAAAGCTTCACAGACCCCTGATAGTGGCACGTTTCATTTTTCTGTAAAAAAATGTCTGTTTCATAAACCGGGAGTTCGCCATTTTCAATTTGCCAAAGATTAGAATAATTCTCCAGCGCCTTCTTACTTTCGCTGTCAAAATTTGGGGTCACGTCTAAATCTTTGCACAGCTGGTCAAAAGCTTCTTTTTCTTGGGGGGATATTCTGGCATCATCAAGCATTTTATTTATAGACTGCTGAACGATTGATTGCCTGACCTCGTTTAAAATCTGTTCTTGTTTGTTGGTTGTTAAGCCTAATTTTTTGCCGAGTGGTTCAAATTGTGGCTCGTTCTCGTTATATTTCTTGGTTCGATTAAGCGTATCGGAAACTTGTTTTTTGAATATTTCGAGAGCTTGCTGTCTATATTCTTTTTCAAAGACCAAGTCTGATATTCCCAAAACGCCTTGTATTTTTTTGGCAGATTGAAAATCATTGGTGCTACTTAATTGATTGTTCAAATGCTCATTGAGAAAATCCCTGAACAATTGCACTAGCTCATTACCGAACATATCCAAAGGATTCTTTATTTTGTATTGTTCTGCCAAAGCAATTATTTGCCCTGGTGTAATCTCATCTAAAGACCTATTAGCCAGCAGGTTATTTACTTCTATAAGAAAATTTTCTCTTGGAATTCTTTTTAGCAGTTTATCAATGCCGTTAGGCTCAACACGATTTTTAGTAATAAAAGGTTTCATAGCGCCGCCATACAGCTATTAAACAATTGCAACACCAAGCCAATAATGATTAATATGCCAATGAAAGTCATCCAGCCCTTAATCGACCCGGTATTGTCTGCAATTCTTGCCAGATATCTCAATTCAGCAGAGTTATCGTATAGCCTTGCTTCTGTCCTTACTTCTGTTTTTTTCTCTGCCTGATGATTTACTTCTGGCTTTTCTTGCGCCCGCTGTTTTACTGGTATTTCATCTAAGCGTAATTTTGGCAAGCTCTCTTCATCTTTCTTTGCTGGTTCATCGAATTGGAATGTTGGTTTAATATCCATTTTCATGCCCTCCGATTGATTGATGGATACTCTATCATATCACCTAATCGAGCCTTTTTGCGTTCCATGACGCTAGCAAACACGGACAGAAACAACCAAAGTTATTAAACCTGGTCCAGAACAGGATCGTCAGAACAATTAATTAGAATGTGGAAATGCCGTCTAAAAATGAATTAGCAAATTCAATTATGAATAATTAGCGCTAGTAACTGCACGGTTTGTTTCATCGAAAAGGCAACTGGCTATCGCATAGTTATACGAATACGGGAACTATGTTGCTCGGTGGCAACCGGAATGGCCGATTCCGTTCACATCCGAGCCCTTAGCAGGAGGCTGGGCACAGGCTTAGAAGTTACGTCCTTCCAGGGGGCTTTGCACAGTCCTCACCCGATGAGCAAATTGATTTCATTACAGTTTGAAACTTGCCTGGCAATTAGCCTGGTATAACGACGCGCAAAAATTCCTCGATCCTGGTCTTGATTGCGTCACGCACTACTCGTGTTTGTTCCAAACGCTCCTCATGGCTGCCAGCAAAGGAGGACGGATCACGGAAATCCCAATTCCAGCTTATTTTCGCGCCGGGAAAAATCGGGCACTGCTGGGCACTGGACTGGTCACAGACTTTGATCACCAAATCATACTTACGCCCCTCTTTGAAGAAATCAAAGACTGAATCAGTCTGATTGTGCGAGATGTCATATCCCAACTCCGCCATAGCTTCCACTACAACAGGATTGAGTTCGCCTTTCTCGAGCCCGGCACTTTCAGCCACGAACTTGCCTTCGCCTAAATCATTAAGAAAGGTCTCTGCCATCTGACTTCTGGCTGAGTTGTGGGTGCAGACAAATAACACCTTTTGCATAAATAAATCTCCTTCATCCTGGTCGCTGTTTACACAGAAAATTTCTTATTGAACAGATTATCGAATAAGCAAATTTCAAAGTCAAGGGGTTGAATAGCTTTTTCTCAAACCTTAAAGGAATGTTTATTACCCTTTAACATAAAATTCGATTAATCAAGCAAAGATTCTTCACCAACGCTCAGATTGACAAGTTGGAAGAAAAAAAAATAAAACCTTTTTCTCCCATGAATTAAAAAATACTGGCATAATAAAGCCATGTTACCTGACTATCGAGTTCGACAGCGCGAATATTTGCTGGAAATCTCCCGGGCACTGACCGAGGAATTAGACCTGAACACCCTGCTTGGGCGGATTCTACAGATATCCATCGAAATGCTCAGCGGTCATTCCGGGTTTATTGCATTGGCAGAAGAAAACCGGGGTTGGCATCTGGCGGTCTCCAAAGGCATACCGACTGCCTTGTCCGATTATCTTGAAAATTGGCTGGGTTCCCTGCCAGAAGATCTGACTGAGGACAGCCAGTATATCCCCGAGATCAACAAAATGCTCAGTGATATCAGCATGGGTATGATCACCGGTGTGGGTTTGCCTCTCCTGGTGCAACAGAAGTCACTTGGACAGATTTTTGTTTTCCGAAATTACCGGGGTATCTTTACTGCCAACGATCATAGCATCCTCAATAATTTCGCCAACCAGGCTGCCATCGCTGTTCGCAATGCTCGTCTCTACAACCAGGTACGCGATCAAAACCTGCGAATGGCTGCCTTGCTGGCTTCTGTAGCAGACGGAATCGTGATATTAAGCCCCGATCTGCGTATTCAAAGCACTAACAAGGCTTTTGCCAGACTGATCAATACCCCATCAGTTTCTCTTGAAGGTGAGATGTATGAAGATGTGGTGAAGTGGCAGAGTGAGCCAATTGGTCTCAAGATAAAAGATCTGACCCAATCTGGCTGGCAGGATTACGAACCTGGTGAAATGTTCCTGGAAGGCGATTTGATCCGAAATGGTGGCTTGGAACCAATCCCGGTTGCCATTACCTATGCACCTCTTTTCTCGAAGACGGGGCAGTTACTAAACGTGATCGCCTCCGTGCGCGATATCACCCGTTATCGGGAAGCCGAAGAAATGAAAACGGGCTTCATTTCCGCCATCAGCCATGAACTTCGCACGCCGTTGGCGCTGATCAAGGGTTACGCCAGCACGCTCAGGCGTAAAGATGTCAAATGGGATGCGGATATGGTGCAGGAGAGTCTGAAGGTCATAGAAGAAGAAGCTGACCACCTGGCAGCCATGGTGGATGACCTCTTGGATGCGACCAAACTTCAATCCGGAGATGTCATTCTAAAGAAGTCCCAGGTTGATATCCTGAGCTTGGTGCAAGCGCAAATCAAACGTTTCAAGCCTGAATCTATTAACCATGAGATTAGAGTGGAGATTGATGATGATTTCCCTGTCATCGTAGTGGATGAAGAAAGAATAAAGCAATTATTCACTAATCTCTTTGCCAATGCTCTGAAATATAGTACCGGCGGTCAAATTTTGATAAAAGGGCAAAACTTTGGCCACGAAATTATGGTTTGTGTCAGCGACCAGGGAAAAGGTTTTGATCCCAAGGATATTCCCTTCGTGTTTGATCGTTTTTATCGCTCAGATAAGGACGCAAAATCTACCAAGGGCACTGGTCTGGGCTTGTACTTATGCAAGTCGATCGTCCTGGCTCACGGTGGGCGGATCTGGATTGATGAGAACTATAAAGAGGGTGCAAGGGTTTGTTTTACCCTGCCTGTAGGTTGAATTCGGATGATAAATAAGAGCAGCCAGGTTGGTAACTGGATTAACCTGGCAGGTTACGATGTATTTGTCCTGGAAGAAACCGGGTCAACCAACGATGATGCCAAAAACTATTCCGGGCAGATCGCTGACGAATTTGTGGTCTGGGCGAAGCACCAAACTGCTGGAAGAGGGCGCGAAGACCGCTACTGGCAAGCCACTGAGGGATGTTCGCTTACTTTCTCTGTTCTATTGCGCCCGATTGAGAAAGAAAAGGAATTCTTAAGCCGCTTTACCACGCTGGGTGCACTTGCGCTGACTGACTTATTGAGCAGTGCTTATGCACTTGATGCTGAAATTAAATGGCCAAACGATGTCTTGATAAGAGAGAAAAAAGTTAGTGGTATTCTCACTGAGATCACCTGGCGTGGGTCAAGCATTGAATCCATCATTCTGGGCATAGGTATCAACCTCAAGGATAGGGCTTTCACAAACGCCGGCAAGCTCCGTTTCCCAGCCACCAGTCTTGAGGCAGAGGGTATAAACATTGAATCCATGCAGACCTTGCTTGAAAAACTCCTGGCTGCCTTGCAGCTGCGCAGGCAACAGCTTGGTTCCGCTCAGTTCTTGGACGACTGGAACCAAAAATTGGCATTCAAAGATAAGTTCATGCCCATAAAACAATACCAGGGCAAAACTGAGATGCTTTGCCCTGGTTCGATCAACCCTGATGGCTCCCTCAACGCGCGCGATCAGGCTGGAAATTGGCGGGTGGTTCATTCTGCTGAATTTTCAGCATCGTCAATAATTTCGTCCTCAACGTCGTCTTCATCCACAGAAGATTGCTCTTCTTGAATATCAGTTTCATCTGTTTCAGTCAGGATCACCTGGCTTTCCTCTGACTCTTCTGCCAGGGCTTGCTCACGAGCTTTTGCGGCCGTTTCTACTTCTTCGGACGAAATTCTAACTACGGCAGCGAGACTGTCTCCTTCGTCAATATCCATAACCCTGACACCCTGAGTTGCGCGACCTTGAATCGAAATATCTGAGACTTTGGTTCGCAGAACGATGCCGGAGCGAGTGATGGTGGTGATGTCTTCACCTTCCAAAACAACCATCGCCTGCGCTATATCTCCAATTTCTGCCCGTGCTTCCTGGCTGATGGTGGTCACGCCCAATGTGCCGCGTGATTTTGCCAGATATTCATCCAGGGGTGTTCGTTTGCCCTGCCCTTTGTCAGTGATGACCAACAGGTAGCCATCTGTTTCAACTACATCCATGGAGACCACGCGGTCATCCCCACGCAAATGGATGCCCGTGACGCCCATGGTTGTGCGTCCGGTTGGACGTACTTCGGATTCGCTAAAGCGTAAAGCCTTGCCCTGGCGGGTCACCATCAGGAGATCATCCTTACTGCTGGTCATACGGACCCAGCCCAATTCATCACCGTCATTCAAACGGATGGCGATCAAACCGGAAGGACGTACGTTTTCAAAGTCAGACATGGGCACCCGTTTCACTCTTCCAAGTCGGGTCGCCATGGCACAATACTTCGCCTGGCTAAAGCTTTCTACTGGCAAAACAGCCGTAACAGTTTCTTCGGGCTCGAGGTTGATAATATTTACCAACGGAATACCGCGACCCTGGCGGCTCTCTTCAGGCAGCTCAAAGACGCGTTCTGAATAGACCTTGCCTTTATCTGTGAAGAAAAGGATGGTGTCCAGCGTGTTGGCGCGTACAAAGAAGTTCACTTCATCTTCGCCGCGCATGCTTTGACCGATAACACCGCGACCGCCTCTTCCCTGCCGGCGATATGCACTATCCGAAACGCGTTTGATGTAACCTCGATTGGTGATCGAGATGAAAACTGGTTCATCCTGGATCAGGGATTCATCTGAAAGGTCCATTTCAGCATCCGGTGCAATGCGTGTGCGGCGGGGATCTCCGAATTTTTCAGCCACTTCATTGAGGTCGGTACGGATGATTTCGAGGATCTTATGTGGATTGGCTAACAAATCTTCCAATCCTTCAATCAGTATCATCAGCTGCTTGTATTCGTCTTCAATTTTCTGACGCTCAAGGGCTGCCAGACGGCGCAGTTGCATATCCAGAATAGCCTG
>DOEX01000111.1 GCA_003532515.1 Anaerolineaceae bacterium
AGGCAGCCCGGTCGTGAATGGAGCGCTGTTGACTGAGGTCGAATTCAGTGCCATAGTAAACAATGGGTGGTTGTGGAAGCAGGTAGAGCAGGCTAAGGGCGGCATGCACAGCCGACAGGTTGCCTTCAGCAGTGAAGATGAAGCGATTCATGTCGTGATTGTCGATAAAAGCTGGTCGGCTGAAGGTGGGCGGAAAGGCATTTTGAGAAGATTGCAGATAACCAGCCAGGCGGGCAGCATCCCAATTCCGTGTTGCAAAGGTTTCGCGCAGAGCCTGGCAGGTGAGAAAGTCGAGCGTGCCGTGCATGCTGCCGTCGAATTCGGCTTGCTCCTCAGCCGGGGCAACCACCTCACCAAAGGTCCAGCATTCGGGGTTGATCTGAAGGCAGGCACGTTGAAAATCGANNCCAAAAATCGCGACCAGGACCGGGGGCATAATCGAGCCGGTAACCATCTACACCCAGCCGGAGCCATTTTTGAGCGGTTTCGATTAAGTGAGTGCGGGCTGGGGAACCATAACGCAGGTTGAATTCAGGCATGGTTTTGACGTTGTAATAGCTGAGATAACGTTTTGGCCATTTTGGCCAGGTAAACCAACCAACCTGAGCAGAACGTTGATCTGCTAGTGCAGATTGAAAAGCAGGATGCTGGTCTGAACAATGGTTGGCAACAAAATCGACAATGACTCTCATTCCCTTTTGGTGGGCACTTTCAAGCAACTGTGCAAGGTCCGCTTCCGTACCAAGACGGGGTTCGATTTGGGTGTAATCACAGGCATCATAGCCATGGTGGCTTGGACTGCTGAAAATTGGGGTGAGCCAGACTGTATTGAAGCCGAGGCTCTGAATGTGATCGAGTTTTTCAATGACACCCTGCAGCGTGCCGCCGAAAGGCTTGAGCAGGTCCTCGGTCTGGAGCCAAGCGCAGTTCTCACCTGGGTTGAAACGGTCCACAAAGACCTGGTATACGCGGGCAGCTTTGGACCAGGCAGGGGCAAGGTTTTGAGGGTTGAACCAGCGGGCGAATTGGGTCGCCTTTTCTTCTGTGGATGCTTGATTGTCAGCGTATACGCTGGAACCGTCAGGCAGAGTTGCAAAGACATAATAGCGCAGAACAGCACCTTCTTTTAGCTGCAGCTGGAGAGTCCAGGTTTGCAGCCAGCCCCAGGTAAGCACATCCCAGGCAAGATCAGCCTTTTCGAACGCCAGCTCCTGGCGGGTAGCCCAATCGTCGAGTGTGAATATCAATTGGAGGGAACTGACAGCCTGATTGCTGTGGCTGCTGGCTGTGATGGTAAGGGCTGCTTTTCCTCTGGAATAAGCAATTTGGGTACGGTCCCAGTGGTGGATACCGAGCATGCGTTGGCTATGGTAGTCGGTTCTGTGGGCGGTTTTCCCGAGGTTCCCAAACAAGGTGTCGGGGTATTTTGGTCTGTGTTTTTTCGTTGGCATGTGTGTCTCCTGCTTAGGGAATTTTACCCGAGTTGAACGAATAGATCCCTTACCGTAATATAATCCTGACGATGAAGAAAAACCAAGATCGCTTAGACAAGATTCCTGGTGAAGCGTTGTTGCTTCTTACAGCCATTATCTGGGGCACGGGTTTTGTTGCCCAGCGCAAAGCGATGGAAGGTATGCAGCCTTTTGCTTTTGTTGCCCTGCGCTTTTTCCTGGGTTGCCTGGTTTTACTGCCGGCTTTGCTTCTGAGCAAAAACAAAGAACCCGCCAAGGGGTCATTGAAAGAACGAATTTTGCCAGGATTGGTCAGCGGATTGTTTTTGTTTGCCGGCACGAGCATGCAGCAGTTGGGGATCATGACCACCAGCGCATCCAAGGCAGGTTTTTTGACCTCATTGTACCTGGTGCTGGTGCCTGTGATCGGGTTATTTTTTGGCAAGAAAGCCAACCGATGGGTATGGATCGGGGTGGGGCTGGCATTGTTGGGGGTCTACTATTTGTCCGTGGACCTGCAAATGAGCATCCAGCGCGGAGACATCTACCTGATCATTGGAGCACTGTTTTGGGCGATGCAGATATTAGCATTGGACCATTACAGCTCAAAAACAAACATATTGGAGCTTGCCTTTGGACAATTTTTTGTTGCGGCAGTGTTGGGGCTGGTGATGAGTCTTATTGGTGAAAGTGGAGCGATGGTCCCGGATCCGGAAGCCTGGGGACCCCTGTTGTATTCCGGGATTGTGGCTGTTGGGATGGGTTTCACCTTACAGGTCTTTGGGCAAAGCAAGGTGGACCCGGCGCTTGCATCTCTGATTATGAGCCTTGAAGCAGTATTTGCTCTTTTTGGAGGCATGCTATTTTTGGGGGAAAGGTTGAGCGGCAGAGAATGGTGGGGTTGTGTCATCATGCTGGCGGCTGTAGTGTTGGTGCAGTTGAAAGGCCAGCAGGGGAAGATAGAGCCGAAGGGGGGAAGAGCCTAAAGTGCGAAATGATTTTTAATTTCATTCGATCATAGATGGACATTTTATAACACCCACACCCACCTTCGGCGGGACTTCGCCCCTAGCCCCCTACTCCGCTCCGCTTCGCTGCACAGATCTGCGACCTATGCCCAAACCCAAGGCAAGCCAGGGCAGGCGAGAAAGCGAGAGGGGGTTATTTGTTAATAACAGAAAAGACTCCAAGTTCAAACAATCAGTGAATTTCCAGTATTGACTTTAGACGTTTATCTAATAGAATTGATTAGTGTCTTACGGAGGTAAACATGAGTGCAATGATCAAAACTAAAATTCATTGGGATATCGGCACAGCCTATGACTTGTTTATCAGCCTGAGGATATTACATGATCCTGAGCGATATGGAGTTAGGGCTTTTTGGGCTGCCGGAGTTCGTTCCCGCATTCCGGTTGATCATCGCGAGGTTCTGAACCGAGCTTCAATTCTGCGCCTGGTACCACTCACCTTTGTCAATTCACTAAATCAACCCAAAAACTCCACTCAATTGATGGCAAAGCTGAGGAGCATTCCTGCTGAGGAAATTTTGGAAACCTTAGCCATCCAGCCAGATATGCCGGAAGAAATTAAAAACTTATTCCTTAGGACCACAGCAGGCAAAAAATGGACCCGAGAAGAGGCCCAATCTTTAATTCAACGCTTTGGAATCGAAGACAACAAGCAGACGAAGCAAATTTTGACAAATTATTATGAGGTTTGGTCGAATCGGAAAGAGTTTGGTGAAAAACTGATCCTGGGACTTCAGGCTTATGTTGACACCTTTTTTGCGGAGGAGGAGCAGCGCATATTGCCTGTCTTGGAGCAAGAGCTTTCTTATGCCCGTATGCGTGCTGGAAGCCGCCCTCTGCCAGCCATGTTGGAAGAATTAACTGCAGGGGTGCGATACGGCGACTTTGAACACCTATCCGACATCATCCTGGCACCAACCTTTTGGGGGTCACCTTTCATGTTTTCAGAACATCCGACGGATACAAAAATGATAGTTCTTTTTGGCGCACGCCCAGGGACAATGTCGATCATACCAGGCGAGATTGTTCCAGATGCACTCCTGAGGGGGATGAAAGCTATGGCAGACCCCACACGTTTGAGGATTTTGCGACACCTTGCCCAGGAACCCCAAACTGCCTCTGAGCTTTCGAGGGTGTTGCGCTTGAGACCACCTACAGTTACGCACCACCTGGCTCAACTTCGGTTGGCGGGGATGGTGCAGGTTTACCTGGATCCTAATGGAGAGCGCAAATACGCCGCCAGGTATGAAGGCTTTGAGGATACCCAGGATTTACTAAATCGTTTTGTGCGCGGTGAATAGGATTGGAAACTGAACCATTGATTCCAGGGGAAAAGAAAAGCTCGGTTTTGGCGACATACCTTAACCGAATCCGAGCATTCAGTAAAAATGCCAGGCTTTACCTGATCAGCGAAGCCATCTATGGCACAGCTACAGGCATTTTCCAATTACTTTTCAATTTCTATGTTCTTAGTTTAGGCTATAACGAGGCTGTATTAGGCAACATGGTTGCAGCCAGAAGCATGACCAGCCTGATCATGGCAATTCCTTGTGGCTTTTTGACTGACCGGATAGGCAGACGCAATTCAATTATTATCAGTATTGCTGGCTTTTCTGCTTCAGTGGGGCTAATGCTATTGTTTCCATCCAGCCTTATGTTTTTAGCAATGAACATTATCCAGGGGTTGGCTCAGTCGCTTTCCGGTGTGGCGATGGGTCCTTTTCTGATGGAAAATAGCAAGGATACCGAGCGAACATACCTTTTTAGTCTGTCCTCGGGTCTGCGAATGACCGCTGTTTCTGTTGGACAATGGATTGGGGGATATCTGCCGACCTGGTTTGCGCTGAGACTGGCAATTAATGCCATGGATACAAAATCTTACTCTCTCTCGTTATGGGCGGTGGCTTTGAGCGGTTTTTTGGCAGTATTGCCTATGTTGTTTGTGGCAAGCAGAGTTTCGAAAACCTCCGATCGCCCCACCTTTGCTCCATTGAGTTTCATCCGAAAGAATCCAGGCAAGTTTGAGAAACTGATACTGCCAACATTGATCACATCGGTGGGTGCCGGCTTGATTATGCCGTTTATGAACGTCTTTTTCCGGAATGTTCACCAACAGAGTGATACTTCCATCGGAATGATTTTTGCCTGGGGCAGCCTGGCAATGGGACTGGGGCTGATCATTGCGCCTGCTCTGGCAGAACGCTTTGGCAAAATCCAGGTTGTTGTGGTAAGCCAGGCGCTTTCCGTACCATTCCTGATGATGCTGGGGTTTGCACCCTGGTTTGGGATCGTATTGGTGGCATATTACGTGCGCACGATGTTGATGAACATGAGCTCACCGATTTATTCAACCTATGTGATGGAACAGGTTGAACCGGAATCGCGTGGGATGCTGGCAAGCCTGACAAGCATGGCATGGAATTTTGGCTGGGCATTGAGCCCGACGATCAGCGGTTATCT
>DOEX01000200.1 GCA_003532515.1 Anaerolineaceae bacterium
ACGATCGACATCACTCTTGAGTTCTCTCGAGAAAGTCTCGAAGAGGGCATCGTCAAGCAAAATGCCAGCCTCTTCCATCCTGGCAAGGATGGGAATTAAGGGGTTTTCCAGGTCTCTATAGAGTTTTTCAGCTCCATGAGTACGTAAATCCTCACTCATGGGCTTAACCAGTCTCAGTGTCATCACGGCATCGGCGGCTGCATAGGGTGCGGCTTGTTCAATGGGCACCGCAGCCATGCTGATCTGGTTTTTGCCTTTGCCAATCAACTCTTCAATTTGGGTCATTTGAACCCCCAATCGCTCACTTGCCTGCGCTTTCAGCCCCAGGCTGCGGGAGGTGGGGTTGATCACCCACTCAGCGATCATGGTATCGAAGGTGATGGGGGTAACATCGAAACCTGACTGCTGGAGAACTACCAGGTCAAATTTGGCATTATGAGCAACTTTTTCCATTTTTGGGTCGGTCAGGATGGGCAGGAGAGCCTTTTTAATCTCATTCAGTTTGAGTTGCGTGCCTTTTTCGTGTCCGACCGGGATGTAATAGCCTTTGACAGGGTCAGCAGCCAGCGAAATGCCGACCAGATCTGAGAGCATAGGGTCCAACCCGCTGGTTTCCGTATCAAAGGCAATTCGTTTTGCATCTTTGAGTTCATTAACGCAAGCATTCAGGGTCTGGGTGTCATTGACAATCACTGTTACGAAAGAGGCATCCTGCGGAATCTCGTCAGCGGACTTTAATTTTTCTTCTTCTGGAAACAGGCTGGTTTGGATACCTGTTCGACCTTGCAGAGAAGGTTGCAGCCGGGCGTTCATCTTCTTGAGCCTTTGAGTGAGTGTGCGAAATTCCAGATCTTCGAACAGACGCTCTACAGCGGCAGGGTCAAACTTAACCGGTTCGGCTTGCTCCAGGTCAAGCAGGACAGGCAGGTCGGTACGGATGCGCGCCAAATCCTGGCTCATATAGGCAGAATCGTGCCCTTCACTGAGCGGCTTATAAGCTCTGCCCTTGATCTCATCGAGGTGCGCAAAAACGTTGTCGAGTGTTTCATACTTATTTAGCAACTCAATAGCGGTCTTTTCGCCGATACCGCGCACACCGGGGATGTTATCGGACGTATCGCCAACCAGGGCTTTGTAATCCACTATCTGATCGGGTCTGACGCCCATGCGCTTGACCACATCCTCAGGGAAATAATCCTGATCCTGCCCGCTCTTGCGGTCTGGCAATGAGACGACCACCGTATTGGTGACCAGCTGAAGCATATCGCGGTCGCCTGTGATGATCTTGACCGCCAGCCCTTTTTCCTGGTTTGCCCAGCGAGCCAGGCTGCCGATGACATCATCTGCTTCGTAATTGTCGATTTCGATGCGGGGAATATTAAAACAATCCACCATCTGGCGGATGCGCTCGATCTGAACTTTCAGATCGTCAGGCATCTTGGCACGGGTGCCTTTGTAGTCTGCGAACATTTCATGCCGAAAAGTGCGCCCGGTGTCGAAGCTCACGGCAACATAATCGGGTTCTTCCTGCTCAAACATGCGCATCAGCCGGTTGGCAAAGCCGTAAACGCCGGCAGTTGGTTCGCCTTTGCTGTTCGTCCAATAGGTGGAACTGCCAGAGGTGAGGGCAAAATAAGCGCGATAGGCGATGGCGTGACCATCGAGCAAATAGAGGATTTTAGGCATGATCGGCTCCTTTTGAGAGGTTTGTCTTTAGTATACCTTCCCGCTCAGGGTTTTCGATTGATTGTTCGGGTTTCGGGGAATTAGAGAGAAATAGGTTGCGTGTCACTCAGATTTGGCGAAGTTGGGGAAGCTTGGGCGGTGGATTTATTCAGCTCGCTGAAGATGGAAAGAAAAGCATCCTGCCCAGGCTGGCTGGTATGTTTGGTTTTAAGGTCATCAGTGGTCAACTCCAGGGCAATGCCAGCGCTTGGGTCTGGGGCTTGATTTCCCCGGGCATCCCGGAGCAAAGCCAATTTTTCTTCCAGTTGGCGGATGCTGGTAGATGATGGGAACGTGAGAAAGACAATATGACCCTGGTCAATAGGATAAGAAAGCACGAACACAGGCCTACTCTCAATAGTGGCCAAATGCAGCCAGGAAGAATCGGGGAGTTTTGAGAGCGTTTTAGCGGCACTGAGAAGATTTGCCTCACCAGATGAAATAGGATTCGAGTCTTCAGTATGCCCCAGGATCAATGTCTCTTCCGGCGCCAGTAACGAAATGATTGGATCAAGACCTTTTGTGCCCATTGAAGGTAAGTATAAACGAAGCGATAATGAAGAAGTAGTGAAAGGTGATATTTTCAAAGTAATTTTTAACGTAGGTGATATCATTCAGACTACTCAAGAACGGAGGTTTTGATGCTTCAGGACCATTTACAAGATTATGTCAAAAAACACGGTTTTTCAGGTTATACCGAGCTGCGAGCGCAACAAAATCGCAATCACGCGGTTTCGATGCTTAACGGCAGCCTTGTTTCCAACTCCAGCGGGGTCAGCAGGGGTGTTTCTGCCCGGGTAGTCAAAGGCGGAGCTTATGGCTTTGCTTCTGCAACCGGTTATGGGGACGACCTTGAGGCGATTGCACAGATTGTTCGTGCAGCCAGTGACAATGCCGCTTTCCTTGACCGCCACGTCCAGCGTGGACAGCCCGATTTTGCTCCGGTTCAGCCCTTCACCCGCACAGACGGGCTCGAACACGATGTTCCCGTTGAGCAAAGCTATCTGCTGAGCGTCGTTGATGAATTGGACAGTTATATCGCCGAGCGCTTCCCCAAACTACTCAGCCGACGTGTGTTTGCCCGGGTCCTTAACATGGAAAAATTGCTCTACACCAGCGATGGCGTTGTCTCGCATTCGTTTGTTCCGCGCTCCAATGTGTACATCTTTATGACCAGCCAGGATACGGACGGGCAGCCGGTGGAGCTCTACAAGGTGCTGGGAGGGTATGGCAACTTCCCTGAGAAATTCAAAAATGCGGAAGATTTCTTTGAAAAAATTGAAAAACAATATGAGCTTCTGATGCAAAAAGCAGAGGGTGTGTATGCCAAACCCGGCATCCAGACGGTGATTTTGGACTCCGACCTGGCT
Source organism: Anaerolineaceae bacterium (assembly GCA_003532515.1). GTDB lineage: Bacteria > Chloroflexota > Anaerolineae > Anaerolineales > Anaerolineaceae > Mesolinea. The sequence goes on from DOEX01000200.1 coordinate 3,096, forward strand.
GGCATCCTGGCGCACGAAGCGGTTGGTCATACTGTGGAAGCCGATTTTGTTCAAACTGGTTCGGTGGGTGGACCGATGTTTGGCAAGCAAGTTGCCAGTGAGAAAGTCAGCCTGGTCGATATCGCCAATACCGCTTTTGGCAACCTGGCTCCTGTGCCGGTTTTTGTGGATGACGAAGGCACTCCAGCTCAAGATCAGATGCTGATCGAGAACGGCATTTTGACCGGTTACATGCACAATAAGGAATCTGCGCGCAAGTTCGGGCACGAAGCCAATGGCAATGCCCGCGCTTTTGATTTTTCGGATGAACCTCTGATCCGCATGCGAAATACCTGCATCCTGCCCGGAACCGACAAGCTGGAAGAGATGATTGCCTCCGTGGAAGATGGCTACTTTATGACCGATATGAACAACGGTCAGGCAGATTCAACCGGCGAGTTTATGTTTGGCGTACCGATGGGTTACGAAATCAAAAACGGCAAACTTGGGCGGGCAATCAAAGACACTACAGTCTCTGGTGTGGCGTTTGAAGTTTTAAAAACTGCCGATATGGTCAGTGACACGGTCACCTGGACCAATTCGGGCATGTGCGGCAAGAAGCAGATGATCCCGGTGGGGATGGGTGGACCAGCAATCAAGGTGAAGATCAACGTGGGAGGTCGGGCATGAAAAAAGCGTTTGAAGTGAAGGATCAGGCAGTTTTGGATACAGCTGAACTGGTTCTGCGTGAAATCAAAGCTGTCGGCGCAGACGAAGGGGAGACTTGGGTGAGCCGCAATGTTTTGACCGAACTTTACTACGAGTTGGGCAAGATCAGCATGGTACGGACAGTTTTTTCGGATAAGGTCAGTATCAAACTGCTCAAAAACAAGCGAAAAGGCACGGTCAATTTGAACAGCTTTGACCCAACAGATGTCAAACAAGCTGTAGCTGATGCCTGGCAAGCCGCTCAATCGGCAGCCCCGGATGAGGCAGAAGGAATTGCCGAGTTGCAAGAGAACGCCAGCTTCAGCTCAGGTGAAAAAACACCTGACCTCGACCTTATGTATCAACAACTGACCGACCTGCTGGCGGACACCCGGCAAGACTTCCCGAAAATCAGTTTTGATTCGATCGGTGTTGAGCATACCTATAGTGAGAGGCTTTACGCCAACACCAATGGCGTCCGCCTTTCTGAGGAACAAGGTCTTTACCAGCTGAGCAACATGTTTATGGCAAAAGATGGCGACCAAACCTCCTCATTCAACTACTTTGGAACGGTTTATGATGACCCGTCAGAGCGTGTGACGGAATCTGGCAGAGTGAAGAGAGTGTTGGATGAAACCCAGCGCCAAATTGTGACCGAACAGATTGAAGGCAGTTTTGCAGGCGATTTGGTGATAACACCCGGCTGCCTGGAAAACATCCTCTGGTATGTTGCTGATACCTACCTTCAGGATAGTGCCATGATCTCCGGAACCAGCCCCTGGAAGGAAAAACTGGGCGAACAGGTTGCCAGTCCGCTGGTCAATCTTGAACTGGTAGCGGAGCATCCGGAATTACCTGGCACAAGCAAGTTGAGTGGCGATGGATATGTTGCGGAGAATATGCCCCTCATTGAGGGCGGCGTGCTCAAGAATTTCAGTCTCAGCCGCTATGGCGCCGCCAAGACCGGTTTGAAACGTTCGGCCAACAGCGGCAGCACCATAGTTTTCAGCAATGGGCAAACTCGCCTTGAGGATTTGATCGGTTGGGTGGAAAGAGGCATCCTGCTGGGTCGCTTCTCTGGCGGTGAACCCAGCCCGGCGGGCGATTTGAGTGGGGTTGCCAAAAACAGCTTCCTGATCGAGAACGGCAAGGTTACCAAGCCACTGAGCGAGGTGATGATCGCCGGTAACCTGGGTGACATGCTGCGAGACACTGTGGCGGTCAGCCAGGAGCGGGAAAATTCGGGTTACTGGCTTCTACCCTGGATCAGGGTGACCAACGTGACCATTTCTGGTAAATAGTCAAATCAGAAATAAGTGAACGACGCGGGATCTTATTGGTCCCGCGTTTTTTCGTCTTTCACCCCCTGCCCCCCTCTTTAGAGGGGGTGATAATAGTTCAATGTATATTTCCAAAAAGAGAGCGCGGGACGTCAAGCTTCTTCTCAGGGTCTATAATTATCTAAAATTATGTTGAAATAGGAGTTGTCATGCTTGACCCGGAAACCCAGAAGAAATTGATCACTGAAGGTCGGAATTTTATGAAAAGCTATTCCACCAGTTCTTATGA
>DOEX01000259.1 GCA_003532515.1 Anaerolineaceae bacterium
TAAACACATCCTGATCCTCACGCAGTCTGGCGAGCTCTTCTTCAGCTGATCGGCTGTCCTGGGTCTGGGAGCGGGCTTGCTCCAATGCTGCTGATTCCTGTTCATAATGAGATTCAGCCTCTACAAGACTTTCTTCATCGCGCTTTATCTCATTGAGCATAGATTCAAGCTCTGCTTGTAGCAAGAGTGAACTGTTCTGAGCGATTTGAAGGTCATGCCAGGATTTTTCAGCATCTGCCTGCGTCTGAACCTGCTGGCGGAGTTGATTATGGGCATCCTGATCATAAGCGAGAGTAGCAATTTGATGACTGACTTGGCTAAGTTGTTGCCGCAGATCAGGTAAAAAGTTTTGTTCATTTCGCTCGGTTTGAATCTGGAGCAGACGGGTGGCTTTACCCGTTTTCCAGGTATTTTCACGTTCCTGAAGGAGATCAAGTTCCTGCTGCAGCAAAGCCTGGTCACTTTTTAGTGTCATTAGCTGGACTTCTTGCTGACGCAACAGTTTTGCCTGGCTCTCCAGTCTGGCCTTATTCGCTTTGAGTTGCTCAGAGAGAGCGCGGTTGGCTCGATGTTGGTCTCCCAGGGGTTTGCCCAGTTCGTTGATTTCAGCAATAATTTCCTGGCGGTGTTTTGGGGAAAGATCTTGTCCACACATTGGGCAAACTGAACCGGCAGCGTCTTCCACCTTGCGTTTTCGCGCCGCAAGCTCTTCCATCTGAGCCTTAAGGCTGCCATTCTGCCCTTCCAACTCTTCGATTTGAGTGGTAAGTGCCTGGATTTGTTCGGTGAGCTGCTCAGGATCAGCCAAAACCCCAAAAGAAGCAATTTGGTCCGTTAATTTACTTAATTTTGCCCGTTTTTCTTCAGAGGCATTGAGGGCTTTTTGCAACTCCTGCTCTTCAGCCAGGAGAGTGCGTATCTCCTGCTCGAGCGAGTGCAGATGGCTTTGAAGTTGAGATTCCAACCCAGAGCGCTGGCGTTCCAGAGGCCAATATTGCTGCGATAGCTGATCAAAGCCTTCCAGTTCTTTGCGGCTTTGCTGCAATTGCAAAAAATCGTTCTCGATTTGAGCTGCCTGATCAAGCTTGAGCTGGTACTCATTCAGCGTTTGCTGCTTTTGGTCCGCCTGCTGCTGTTTGCGCTGCAAGGATTGGCGGGAGCGATCGAGCTGCAGTTTGAGCGCTTCAACTTGTTTGGTTTGATTCGCAAGCAGCTGAGCCTGGGCGCGCAGCGTGTCGAGCTGAGCCTGGCGGCTGGTAACCTTCTCTCGCACTAATTCCAGATCGCGCTCCAGCAATTCACGGTCATGGTGCAGGCGTTCTTCCTTCTCGAGTTCATCCTGGATAGCGGCGATGTCGCGTTCAAGCAATTTTGCATCGGCACGAGCCTGGCGGTTCTTATCGTTGGCGGCTTTTCGCAAGACTTCCCACTGATCCAAACCGAGGATGGTTGCCAGGATTTCCTTACGCTCCGAAGGCTTTTTGGTGGCGAAGGAGTCTGCCTTGCCCTGCAGGAAGAAAGAAGCGTTGACGAAACTCTCGTAGTCCAGGCGTAGAGTGTTGTTGATCTTCGCGTCCGTCTCACGCAATGTGCGTTCGGTCAATACCTTCCAGCCTTTTCCTGGCGTTTCGGCATCAGGCTGCTGAATGAAAAAATCAACCTGGGTGGTCTTCCCACGCGAATTACTGCGGGCGACCCGATAGACCTGGTTTTCATACTCGAAATCGAGGGTTACCTCAGCAGTTTTGCTGGCGGTGTTGATGATGGCTTCATTTTGCACGCGTGCTTTGCCATAGAGCGCGTAGGTGATGGCATCCAGTAAGGAGGACTTGCCGGCACCGTTGGCACCGGAGATGCAAGCCAGATCAAAGCCGGTGAAATCAATCTCGACTGGCTCGCAGTAAGAGGTAAAACCCGCTAAACGCAGCTTAATCGGAATCATCGTCCATCCCCAGGATACTGTTTACTTTTTTGGTTGTCATTGCTGGTTTCTCTTTACCTAAAAGGTCCAGCCAGAATTGCTGGTCGTAACGGCGGGAGCGGATTGGAATGGGCATGGGCACGCCCCAACCCAGCATGAGCATTTCTTGGCTAGGCTGTAACTTTGACAACATACCTCGTAGACTGGAACGTCCGGGAAGACCAGAAAGTACAGCATTGATGTCATCCTCATCGCCCAGTGAGCCGGAAATGCGTGTGCCCAGCTGGGACATGACCTCATCGTAAATTCGAGAGGGGCGCTGGTCAATAATCAGCAAAGTCACATAATACTTGCGCATCTCGCGNNGGGATGCCATCTCGCGGTTGAGCAAAATATGAGCCTCCTCCACAACCACAACGAGAGGTCGTGGTGCTGGACCCTTTCCACTTTCGAAAATGTTTGTTTTCTTCTCCCAACTTTCACGAATTTTTCTAGTTATTAGGTTTGTTACCAAGAGAAAGTCTAAATCTCTTTCATGATTGCCGAATGAAATGATGACGTTATGACCGTTTTCTAGGTTATCGATTATTTGTTTTAACCCATTAACAGCCGGTTGTTCAACGAGGTAATTAGTACGGTACAGTTTTAGTAATTTTCGATAAAGTCCTTCAGCTGCTATAACATTTACCGCATTCTCATTAGCCCATGCTGCGATACTGCCTGACGCAGGTTGCGGTTTTCCATTTCCATCTTGCTGAACAGTTTGGTATTCCATAGCCATAAAACGAGTAAACCATTGGTGACCAAACGCGGTAAAGAGTGCATCAAGTGTTGCTCCGGAAGTTTCGCTAAGATTCAATGATTCAGAAAGTAATAAAATATCTTCTGTCGATATATCACTATGGGCAATTTCGAGTGTGTAGTCAGGATTCTGATTTCGAAAGCTTGTACCTGCTCCCAGTCCTACAAGACGCACTTTACTTCCGAATTTCGATTTAAGTCCTGATACTCCCGTATTATTATCAGTAGCAGTTGTGTCAGGTCCATACTCGTTGTGCATATCGAAAATCAATGTGGAAGCTTGGTCGGCATTAATCATGCCAGCCAAGATCATGCGGGCCAAAAAAGACTTCCCTGAACCAGTGGTGCCAAAAATTCCAGAAGACCTTTTGACAAACCTTTCCAAATTCAAACAAATCGGATGGCCCTGCTCTCGAGTACTTCCTACCCGGAAATTTGTTTTTGCTTCCTTACCGAAAATTTCTGCGATGTCATTTACATCAGCCAGTTTTACTTTTGAATGATGATTCGGGATGGTTTTTACTGTTATAGGGGTAGGTTTATCAACATTAATAGAGCTCAAGCCGGCATAATTTGGTGAAGAAGGGTCAGGTCCCCTATTCATCATCAGGACCGGCATGACCGCCAG
>DOEX01000149.1 GCA_003532515.1 Anaerolineaceae bacterium
CTCTCCGTGCAAGGCCGGGAAGACATCGCCAGTTTTATCCAGGCTTTCACCGGCAGCCATCGTTTTGTGCTGGACTATCTGGTCGATGAAGTTCTTCAGCACCAACCTGAGCATATCCGCAGCTTCTTACTGCAAACCGCCATTCTCGACAGGTTTTGCGCTCCTCTGTGCAATGCTGTCACTGAGCGGGAAGATGGCAGAGAAATGCTGGATGTCCTGGAACGTAGCAATCTTTTCCTCATTCCGCTTGATGATAAACGCCAATTGTATCGCTATCACCACCTTTTCGCCGATGTTCTGCAGACACACTTGATGGAGGTCCAGCCTGGTCGGGTAGCTGCCCTGCATGGACGGGCGAGCGGGTGGTATGAGCGGAACGGTCTGCGATCAGATGCCATCCGCCATGCACTGGCTGCCAAAGATTTCTTGGGCGCAGCAGGTCTGATCGAACTGGCAGGACCGGCAACAGAGGATGGAAGTATCCAGCCCGCTACATGGCTTGGCTGGGTAAAGAAACTGCCGGAAGAGTTGGTCCGCGCCCGACCAGTGCTCAATGTTTGGTATGCCTTAATACTATTGGGTAGTGGTGAACTGGAAACCGCAGAATCCCGATTTAAGGACGCCGAACGATGGTTGGAATCGGCAGATACCACGAAAGTGCAACAGGCAGCTCCATCCGCTGAGATGGTTGTTGTAGACCAGGAACGATTTAAATCTTTACCGGCGACAATTGCTGTCGGCCGCGCCTATATCGCTCAGACCCTCGGTAATATTCCGGACACGGTGCGGTATGCCAGCCGAGTACTCGAGCTCACCGAAGCGGATCCTTTCAGACACAGTCAGGCATCCATGCTCCTAGGGATGACCTATTGGGCAAGCGGGGACCTGCAAGCTGCCGGCCGGGTTTTCGCCGATTACACGATGAAACTGCGGATAGCCGGGAACATCCCAGATGCAATCAGCACGTCCGTTGTTCTGGCTGATATCAGGCTGGCACTGGGGCAACTTCACGAGGCGATCAATACGCTCGAACAGTTATTACAATTTGTAATGGATCAAGGTGAACCAATTCCTCTCGATGCTGCTGACTTGCACAGGGAATTAAGTAAGCTGCATCTTGAACAGGGAAATCTAGAGGCTGCCGCGCAACACTTGCAGAAAAGCAAGGAACTGGGCGAAAAAGCGCAGTTACCTGTTTTGCGATACCGTTTGTGTATTGACCAGGCTCGGCTCAAGACAGCACAGGGCGATCTGGAAGGGGCTCTCGCACTTTTGGATGAAGCGCAATGCCTGTATATCAGATCACCCTTGCCTGACTTCTGTCCCATATCTGCTATGAAAGCCCGGATATGGGTTGCGCAAGGCGGATTGACTAAAGCTCAGGGGTGGGTACGCGAGCGGTGCCTTTCCGTTGACGCTGCGCCCAGCTACCTGAGTGAGTTCGAGCACCTGACGCTGGCTCGGGTGCTCATCGCCCAGTATAAAAGCGACCGGAGGACTGGTTCCACTCAAGAGGCACTCGGTCTGCTGGATCGCCTTCTGAAAGCAGCGGAAGAAGGTGGACGGATGGGCAGTGTGATCGAAATACTGGTGTTGCTGGCGCTTGCTCATGCGGCACGGGGTAACATCACACCTGCTCTCGCGTCGATGGGGCGTGCGCTGGCTCTGGCAGAGCCGGAGGGCTACCTCCGGCTCTTCGTCGATGAAGGATTACCAATGGCGGCACTGCTGCAAGAGGCCGCTAAACACGGTATCACCCCGAACTATGTTCGTCAATTACTGGCGGCCTTTGGGAAGGTTGAAGGCAGAACATCTGTCCCCCACATCTTGATCGAGCCGCTGAGCGAACGTGAGCTGGAAGTGCTCAGGCTGCTCAGAACCGATTTGAACGGCCCGGAAATTGCCCGTGAACTAATGGTATCCTTGAACACCATGCGTACCCACACCAAAAACATTTACACCAAACTTGGGGTGAACAACCGTCAGATGGCCATCCGACGGGCAGAGGAACTCGATTTGTTATAACGAACTTTACAACCCAAACCCCGGCCCTGGCAGGTTTATTGAACCACCTGCCGGGGCTTTTAATTTTCCTCGCAGCATCCCGATCAAGAAATCACCACATCATTCACCACCTGTGGTGATGACACCTCACCACCTTTTTTGGTATTCTTTGGTCGAAGGAAGATAAGAACCGATACAGCACTGTGGAAATTCTTCCATATCTGGAAAATGGACGAGGCGCACAATGAGTGAAACACATGCATCAACTGAGGATCAGTCCGAGCCTGGACTTTACGAAATTCGCATCAAGGGGCACCTTGATGACTGGTGGAGCGACTGGTTTGACGGCTTGACCATCACGCTGGAAGAGGACGGCAATACGCTTTTGACCGGACCCGTGGTTGACCAGGCCGCGTTGCATGGCTTGCTCAAAAAAGTGCGCGATTTAGGAATGCCCTTGCTCTCGATCAATTTCGTTAAACCTGGTCAGACAAAAACACAGGAGGACATACTATAAACCATATCAATTTTAATTTTCATGTTTACCAATCAAATTAATTTATAAAAGGAGAAAAAAAATGAATACATACAGAAAGAATGCAGTAATGACAGGCGTCCTCTACTTCCTGGGAACGGTCTTTGGGATTCTAGGCGTAGTCATTGGCGGCGAAGTGCTTTCCTCGCTCACCGTCAGCAAACCGCTTCCCGGTGTGGATATGCTGGGCCTCGTTGCCGCCAATTCGTCCCGGCTTACCGGGGCTGCATTTTTTACCCTCATGATGGGGATTTCGCTGGTGGCGATGACGGTTTTCCTCTACCCGATCTTTAGAAAAGATAGACAAGAACTGGCGATGGGGATGGTTCTTTTTCGCGGAGCGCTGGAGGGAACCTTTTATTTTCTTTCAACCCTCGGTTTTTTAACACTAGTAGCGCTTGGCAACGAATACATTGCCACCGGGGCTGATTCGGCTGCTTTGCAGTCCATGGGCAATGTTTTGTATCAGTTCCAAGATTGCCTCGGCGCGGTCGGATCCATCTTTTTTCTCATTGGGGCTACGTGTTTATACCTCTCTTTCTACCGCACCCGGCTGATCCCCCGCTGGTTGACCATCTGGGGCTTGATCGGCGTGGTTTCCTCTATGGCTGCCGCCCTGTTGAAATTCTTTCACATGGATACCGGAATTGGGGTTTATTTGGAAATGGTGATGTTCCCACAGGAATTAGTTATGGCGGTCTGGTTGATCGTGAAGGGATTCAATCCATCTGCGATCGCTGCCCTGTCTGCTAAAACAGAATAACGGATTGATGTTACGCACTTTAGGACTGGCAGTCCGGAAAATGACGCTAGATTGCCAGTCCTGCAAAGCATGAGCAACAAGTTTAATTTAATGAAACTCATCCAAAGCGTTCCAAGAAGGAGAGAAAAGTGAAAGCGATTGTATATGAAAAATACGGCCCGCCGGAAGTGCTGCGGCTGCAAGAAGTGGAGAAACCTGCGCCCAGGGACAATGAAGTGCTGGTCAAAATCCATGCCACCACCGTCACCATCGGCGACACCATCATGCGAAGTTTCAACCTGCCGCCCATCTCTGGCTGGCAAAAGATCATGGCGCGGCTCATCCTGGGCTGGCGCAAACCCAAACGTCATATCCTGGGCATGGAATTGGCCGGGGAGGTTGAATCTATCGGCAGGAAAGTAACCCGATTCAAGCCCGGCGACCCGGTTTTCGCATCCACCCTCACCGTCAATTTTGGCGGCTATGTCGAATACAAATGCCTGCCCGAAAATGGGGTGATCTCCATCAAACCGGCCAATCTCACTTACGAGGAAGCCGCCGCCGTTCCCGGCGCAGGGATGACAGCCTGGCAGTGTCTCAAAAAGGGCAACATCCAGCCAGGGCAAGCAGTGCTGATCTACGGCGCATCCGGCGCGGTCGGCACGTATGCGGTGCAGCTTGCCAGCCGCCACCTCGGGGCAGACGTGACCGGGGTGTGCAGCGGCGCGAATTTGGAATTGGTCAAATCTCTGGGGGCGGGCCAGGTGATCGATTACACCCGGCAGGATTTCGCCCAAAGTGGCGTAACCTACGACGTGGTTTTTGATGCCGTCGGCAAACTGAAACCTGCGCAGGGTAAAAAAGCGCTCAAACCATCGGGGATCTACATCAACGTTCATACCGATTCAGACGGCGGCGATAAGCTCGAAAACCTGCTCTTGCTCAAAGAACTGGTAGAGGCGGGCAAGCTCAAGCCGGTCATAGACCGGGTCTATCTGCTGGAGCAGATTGTCGAGGCGCACCGCTATGTCGAGCAAGGGCATAAAAAAGGAAATGTGGTCATCACGGTGGACCATATTACCAAGGTCTGACAAGTTTACGATACAGACAATAAGGATATAACGAAATGAACCAAGATCAAATCGAGAAACATTCAACGACACAATCGGTCGTTTTGCACCTACTCCCTGGAATCCTGGTTGGGTGTTTTTTCTTGCTCGCACGACAGCCAGTTCTTAATATGGGATATCCTTCGGTTATTGCCTTAATACTTGCATACGCCTTAATCCTTATTCCGGTCGAGCTTGGATATCTGTTCTATCAGGGGAAGAAAAAGACAGGTCGCTTTACATTACAAGGGATCATCAGCTATCGTAATTCGATTCCGTGGTGGCAATACCTTATCTGGGTATTCGTTATTTTTATAGCGGTTGGCGCCATAATAACTTTGTTAAAACCTGTGGATGCTTTTCTGCAGGAGAGGTTGTTTTTCTGGATACCAGATATTAATTATGGATTGGATGGGTATTACTCCAGAAAAACATTGATCGTTACATACTCGCTATGTTTACTGTTTGTTGCATTCTTGGCCCCGTTGGTTGAAGAATTGTATTTTCGAGGATATTTGTTGCCCAGAATGAAAGGCATGTTCGCCCCCTTGTTGCATAGCTTCCTGTTTGCAGTTCAGCATGTCTTAGAACCATGGATGATCATCACGAGAACTCTTGGATTTTTACCAATACTATTCGGGGTAAAAAAGAAGAATATCTACATCGGAATCATTGTCCACATTCTGTGTAACACAGTAATGCTAATAACAGGCATTGCATTTATTGTTAAGATGACGTAAGTAGACAAAGTCCCCTGATTGACTGACAAATCTTACATAACCTCCAGTTGAAGTTCGTAAAGAGTGACAATAGGCCTGGCAGCCTGGCGTTTTGAAGCAAAAGCAGGGAAGGGATCAGGGCCAGGCTCAAGCCAGAAGAAAGATAGCAAAAAAGCAGAATGAGCGAGCGCATGACGAATCCAGCGCCAACCGATTTGGAAGTAACTGAGGCCACGTTGCCAATGAGTATCCACGCGAGAACGCAAACCAAGCGTGACCACCGCCGTACCGGTACTGACGAGGTAAAGCGTGGCTGTGGCCAGGATGAGGCCGAGGCGAGCGAGTGCCTCAGCGTCACGGATTTCGCCGGATTCGAGTTGAAAACCAGCCGATTTGTCGTCCAGGAAGTTTTCTTCCAGGTCAAAGCGCAAGCCATATTCGTCAAAGGTGTGCAAGTCGGTCGGATCGTCACTGAGAATGGCCCATTCTTCATAGCCATTGCGAGTTTGGGCATGCGCCAAGGCCAGGTGAACCGGGCCAAACTGACGATCGGTAATCCAAACCTTGTGCAGGAACAGGGCTTTGCCTCTGGCAGGCATCAAACGACCCACGCTGAGAGTGGGCTTGCTCACCCGATACACCCGCAACGACTTCTTCAGGCGAATGCGAAAGCCCCAACCCAGGTCGCGGGCCGCACGAAACAGATCGACATCGTCAAACCCGCGGTCTGCCAGCAGGATCACAGCACAGCCTTTGGGCAGTATGGCGGCGGCTTCTTTCAGGATGAGTGCATACTTCTCGAACGCCACCATAGCGCTCTTCTGCTTCAGCACCACCCAACTCAAGGGCAGCGCTCGACCACGATACACCAGCGCCACACGTACAATCACAAACTCGTCCCACAGGCTGCTGCTGTCCAGCGCAAGGTAGATCTTGTGACTGCCCCAAGCCGCAAACACACTTTTCACCAACCGCCGGTAAATCACTACCCGGTCGATGCGGTTGTTTTTCAGCCAGCGCATAAACTGCCGCTGCTTACTTGCCGCTTGCGCTCCCCCAAAACGATGGGTTCCCCATTTGCTCACATGCACGCTTTTCTCCATCAGCACCCCAACGATCGCCCAGGCAAATGTGACCAGGCAACGAAAATCGTGAAAGTGGACTCGAGTGCTCAAAATCATGTCAATTATGGTACGATAAAGGGTGAGGCTGTCCGACATTGTTCTTCTCCTGGCTTGTTTTGGCGTGAGAACCTAACTTTGCCACGATTTGGCTTTGTCGGCAAGCCTCTCTTTTGTTAATTCTGTCAGTCAATCAGCAAAGTCCCATTAATTCGTGAATTTACCATGGGATTTTTAGTCAAAACCGGAGCGAGAGAATGCAAAAAGCTGGACCAACCTGGAAACCCATTCTGCAATATGGTTGACTACCCTACGCCAGAATTGATTCTTCAAAATCCATAAGAAAAAGGAACTTTCTTAATTCTTCAACGTCTGTGTGAAATGGTTGTAGAGTCTCATAAAATCGTATC
>DOEX01000054.1 GCA_003532515.1 Anaerolineaceae bacterium
CTCTATTGCCCTGTAAGGGTTAGTCCACCCGAGGCGTAGTTAATATAGCAAAGTAGCGGTGGGAGCAAGCCCCCACCGTACGGATGAATAGAATGGATAACAGGGAAGGTTGCGGTGGGAGCAAGCCCCCACCGTACGAAAAAAGGAGTGGGACAACTGCCATGTCCCCCCGTTAGGTTTGCGACGAATGTAAGATTTGGGACGACATGGCAGTCTTCCCCTACGATAAAAAATTGGAAGGAACATTTTATGACTAACAACAATAAAAATGAAATCGTACTCGCTGGAGGTTGTTTTTGGGGGATGGAAGAGCTTTTTCGCCAGCAGCCTGGCGTGCTTGACACCGATGCGGGCTACACAGGCGGAGAAAACGACCATCCTACCTACCAACGTCATCCCGGGCATGCTGAGGCACTAAAAATAGTCTTCGATCCCACTCAGACGGACCTGCCACACTTGTTGGATTTCTTCTTCCGTATGCACGATTCCACCACGCTTGACCGGCAAGGCAACGACATTGGGGCATCCTATCGCTCAGCGATATTCTTCCGTGATGAAGAGCAAAAAAATGCTGCAGAAGAGATGATCAAATTGGTTGATGCCAGCGGACAGTGGAAAAAACCAGTTGTGACCACGCTGGAGAAACTGACCACCTTCTGGAAGGCAGAAGACTATCACCAGGATTATCTGCAAAAACTCCCAAATGGTTACACCTGCCATTTCATACGCAAAATGTCAAGTTTCCTGAAAGATTGAAGGTGCAAAACCATGGGCGAGATTCCAGAAAACCCCAATTTGCAACCAGAAGATTACAGCCGCCAAAACTGGAAGCGATATTTACGCATTCTGAAGTGGTACGGACTAGCAGTATTGGTGATCACGCTGATACTGGTTGCCCTGGGGTATAGCGGCGCTGGTTGGGAGGGGGCGAAGAACGGATTTACCTGGGGCGTTTTAATCGCTGTTCTTGGGTTGCCAATTTTGGGGCTGCTCATTAGCGTAAATGTCTGGAGCGGCTATGCCAACCGTTGGGGTGAAGTAAAATACAAAGAAATGCTTGAAGGAAAACCCGAAGATAAAAAATCCGAGGAGTAATGGAATAATATGGAAGCAAAGACCAGTCAAGAGCCAACAAAAATCAAGCGGGGATGGAAGGTGTGGCTGGTCTATTTCATGTTGGCATTCTTTAGCTACATTCTCAATGTAGCCGGTCCTGCTGTCGCTTACCTGCGCGATGAGATCAACTTATCTTTTACACAAAGTGGACTGCACACCTCTGCCCTGGCACTTGGCTTGATTGCGATGGGCATTTTTGGGCATTTCGCCCTCAAAAGACTGCCGGAATGGAAGGCTTTAGGGATAGGCGGAATAGGGATGGGGTTAGGTGGGTTGCTGCTTGTTCTGGGAAATCAACCTGCCATGACATTAACCGGTTTGTTTATTATGGGGGCGGTGGGTGCCTTTATTGTTGCAACCAATCCGGCAATTTTAGCCGACGAAATGGGCAATCGCAGCCCGATCGGGGTTTCAGAAGCAAATACACTTTCTTCACTGCTCTCCATACTGGCACCAGTAGCTGTCGGCTTTTTTGCCTCGAGAGCAGTAACCTGGCGTCCGGCTGTTTATATTGTTACCACGCTGGCGTTTTTGATCGGAGTATGGATTCTTGTGGCTCCTCAATTTTCATGGAAAATCACGAAGAGTCGTGAATTTGAATTTACAAAAAATAATAAGCTTCCAGGCAAGGTCTGGCTATTCTGGACAGTACTTGTAATTTCAGTTTCGATCGAATTTTGCCTGATCTATTGGGCTTCCGATTACCTGCAAGCGCACCTGGCGATGACAAAAGACAGCGCCACCCAATGGGTGAGCCTGTTTTTAGTTGGCATGGTGATTGGTCGCTATGCCGGTTCGCTCTTATTGAAAAAATACGATCGATTCCTGATCCTCTTTGCTTCGTTGGCGATCGGGGCTTTAGGCTACGCGATTTTCTGGCTCAGCGGCTCCCAGGTGGTTGCCTTGATTGGTTTGCTCTTGGCCGGGTTAGGTGTGGCGAATTTCTATGCTACTTCGATAACGCTCATCTTTGATGCTGCCGGACCAGCGCGAGCAGCAGCAGGCTCAGTTGCCACACTTGCCAGCGGTGTAGCCATCTTCTCGCTGCCATTCGTCCTGGGCTCGCTGGCAGATTTGATTGGGATCCAAAAAGCAATGCTAGTTGTCGCGGTTTTGTTTGTGATCCAGGCGATACTTCTTTTGTATGGTAAAAAAATGATCGACGAAAATACCGCATAAAATCTTTGGAGGTGAGTTATGAAAGTACTTTTTATTGGCGGCACAGGAACTATCAGTTACAGTTGTTCGAAATTGGCAATCGAAAAAGGTTTTGAAGTCAGCCTGCTCAACCGCGGTAAAAGCACGCTGCGTGAGCCCCTGGTGGGGGCAGAACTGATTTATGCGGACATTCGCGAGCCCGATACGGTGCGCCAGGCTCTAGGCGACCGGCGTTTTGACGTGGTAATCGAATTTTTAGCATTCAACCCGGATCATATAGAAGTCGACCTGCAACTTTTCCGAGGGCGCACCAACCAATACATCTTCATTTCTTCCGCCAGCGCTTACCAGACCCCACCTGAAAAACTGCCGGTGACTGAAGACACCCCTCTTGAGAACCCTGTTTGGCAATATTCGAGGGACAAAGCAGCCTGCGAAACGCGCCTGATGCACGCCTTCAAAGAAGAGGGCTTCCCGGTCACGATCGTACGCCCTTCCCATACCTACGATGAAGGCTATATTCCGGTCACGGGGCGCTGGACGTTTGTTGACCGTATGCTACAAGGCAAACCGGTGATTGTTTACGGTGATGGCACGTCCATCTGGACGATGACCCACAGCAGTGATTTTGCAAAGGGATTCGTGGGCTTGTTTGGCAAATCAGAGGCGATCGGGCAGGCTTACCACATCACCTCGGATGAATGGCAGACCTGGAACCAAATTGTGGGTAAGTTGGCAGAGGCGGTGGGGGTTGAGCCGAAGATCGTGCACGTGCCTTCCGACTTGATTGCCCAGTTTGACCCGGAATGGGCGGAAGGCTTGCTGGGTGACAAAGCACACAGCTTCATCCTGGATAACTGCAAGATCAAAGCCCTGGTGCCGGAGTTTGTTTGTACTGTGCCGTTCAGGGAAGGGATCGCCCGCAGCGTTGAGTTTTACCGTCAGCACCCGGAGTTGCGGGTGATTGATGCGAAGTTCAATGACACAGTCGATGCGATTTTAGATTCTTATGCCAAAGCCTGGCCAAAGGGAGCCTGGTGGGGGTAGCTGGTAGCTCAAAGCTTATAGCTGATAGCTCAAAGGAGAGAGCAAAGAGTACAGACTTAGGCAATAACTGATTGGGTTTAGGGGAAATTAAACCGGGTTGTTCTCCGCTGCCACAATATATTGAATGGCATCGCTGACGCGGGTGGCAATGTCGACGTTATTCATCGTATAAAGGTGAATGCCACGCACATCATTGGCGATCAGGTCCATGCTCTGTTCGATGGCGTACTGAATTCCGGCGTCAAACAAAGCTTTTTCGTTTTTACTGTAGCGGTCAAAAAGCCGTTGTAGTTTTGCAGGAACAGATGCGCCGCTCAATGCGACCGTTCGCTCGATTTGGCGGGGGTTGGTGATGGGCATAATGCCGGCTTCGATGGGCACAGTTACACCAGCTTTTTCAGCCTTGTCACGAAACGCGTAAAAGTGCTCATTATCAAAGAAGAGTTGCGTGATCAGGTGGGTGATGCCGTGGTCGATCTTGATCTTCAGGTGCTCGATGTCCTTTTCCATCGATTCAGCCTGGTAATGCCTCTCTGGATAGCAAGCACCCAGCAAATTAAAGCCGGGTTCGTGAGTTTTGATGAATGCAGCCAGGTCAGAGGCATATTTGAAATCCGTTTTGGGGGGACAATCGGGAGCAATATCGCCGCGCAAAACCATAATATTTTCCACGTTATTCTCTTTGAGCTGACGAAGTGTCTCCAATACCTGTTCGCGGTCAGCGTTGACACAGGTGAGATGGGCTACCGGCTCGGTATGATAGGTTCGTAATATCAGGGAAGCGATCTCGATGGTTTTGTCCTGCTGCGCACGGGACCCACCCGCACCATAGGTGACGCTGATGAAATCGGCTGGAATTCCGCGCAACTTCAAGAGGGTGTTGTAGATGATGTTATAGGGTGTATCTTTCTTTGGCGGGAAGATCTCCAGCGAAAAGAGTGTCTTTTTGTGGTCAAACAATTCAGATATGTTCATGGCTGCTCCTGATGGCGTTTATTTTACCCGAGAATTCCGTGGCGAACGGTCACCGGACATTCCCATTACGTGCGTCGAGCAGGCTGGGAGGAGATCAAACGGTCAAATCGCGCGAATTGAAATACTTTGATCGTGCCGGCGTCCTCGCCGAGCAAGGGAATTAGCCGAAAGCTTCAGTAGGAGGAGGATGACAAAATGGGGTCTTGGTTATGGAGACCTAACGGTCAAATCGCGCGCACGGTCAGCCCACTAAAGGGGTGCTTCGCAAGAGACCGGCGCGATCAGGATTCACAGTGTTAACTTTTCGTCATAATCTCTACGGTAACGAGACTTAGTAGCTATATTTTGGTATACTCGCATTAATAGGATTGCGCTATTATCCCGCAATTTGTCGTGTCTGAAACACAAAGTTCCCCGTCTGATTTTCTTGCTGCCAGGATCAAATAAGCGGGATAACGCGGCGGCATGGAAAAACAAATAATTGGAGGTATGCCATGGCTGGCATGAATAAATTTACCCAAAAAGCAAAACGAGTGCTCAGTATTGCTCAAACAGAAGCGGAAACTGAACAGGCTCGTGAAATCGGCAGCGAACACTTGCTACTTGGTCTTTGCATTGAAACTGGCACAGCAGCCAGCAGAGTTTTGGAAGACCTGGGTGTAGAAACTGACAGCGTTCGAGCGGTATTAAAGGAGATGAGAAGGACTGAAGAACCCAAGCAAGAGCAGCCTTCAACCTTAGGCGAAGATTTGAAGCGCTTACTGGAGCAAGCCCTGGCGGAGTCTGTGGCAGACAAAGCCACTACCGTTGGCACCGAACATCTAATCCTCGCAATCTCCCGGGATGAAAACAGTATGGCGATGCGAATTTTGGCTGCGCTGGGGATCACCTCAGAGCAGGTTCAGCGTCAGACCGCCCGCATCATGGAAGAATACAAACAAATGCAGGATGTTGCAAAAAAAGCGGATAATTCCGACGACCTTGAAAAGAGCGACGTGATCAGCCGACGTGGGGTTTCCCGCCGAAAAGAAAAAGATGAAGGCAAAACTCCCCTGGTGGACCAACTGGCAACCGACCTGACCGCCCTGGCAGAAGAAGGCAAGCTCGACCCGGTTATCGGGCGCAGCAAAGAAATTGAACGCGTCAT
>DOEX01000055.1 GCA_003532515.1 Anaerolineaceae bacterium
CAAAAGCTTTAAAGATTCCCTAAAAATAAAATCAGGACGAAAACCAGGCCATAGCCGTACAGGACAAGGAGAGATGAGAACGCTGTAGACACCAGGTGTTTACCGCCTTTGGGAATACGGATGTGAAATGAGTTTACTCGATTAATGTTTTTGACAAGTTACTGCACATCGATTGTCATACGAGCGGTTATTACCCATCATTTAGTGCTCACGGGACTTGTTACGACGATCTCGCCGACGTGAAGCCCCGATTTTATCTCAGCGTAGGTAAGGTCCATTAACCCCACTACTACGGGGCGCAGTTTCTGCTCGCCGTTTTCCATGACGAAAACAGCGTATTGACCAGTCGACTGTTCGTGCAACGCTTCGACAGGGACAATGATGACTCCTTGAGCCTGGCCACCGATAACATCCACCGTGGCAGTCATACCGAGTGGCAGGTTATTGATTGAGGTTATCGCGCTTTCATCAAGACTGACCAATCCCTTGATCACTGTAATCTGACCTGGAATCTGGGTGGTAATCTTTTCTCCTGTAGGAGCATATAGATTTGGGTCTATCTGAAGGACTCGACCCATGAATATCTGATTGGGCAGAGCATCAAAAATCACCTCAACTTTGTAATCTAGAGCGATTTTGCTCATATCCGTCCCATCAAGGGAGATTGTCAAATACCGCTGACTCAGATCCGCCATGGAGATGAATGGGCCCGATATGTCATCACCCACCTTTCCTACAACCGACAATATGGTGCCATTCATCGGTGCTATGATCACCGATGCTTCAAGATTCCGTTTGGAAAGTGCGAGGTTGGCTTCCGCACTTGCTAATTGGAGCTTTGCCAGCGCAACTTGGTCAGGGTCAGGTCCATTCTTGACCTTATCCCATTTACTCTGAGCTAGAGCCAAGTTAGCCTCTGCCAACGCAACTGCTGCGTCGAGTGCCGCCTGTTCGGTTTCCGTTGGCCCCCCTGTATACCATGCCAAATTGGCAACTGCAGAATCGTACGACTTCTTGGCTGCAGCAAGGTCCATTTGCGCTTGTAACAGCCCAGGAGAAGCGTTGTAATCAGCTGTGGCTTGATCAAGGTCTTTCTTTGCCAATTCCAGTGCTGCCTGAGCTATATTGATTGTAAGATTGGTGGCTCGATTCCCCTTCTGAAGCACCAAGCGTTTTCTTTTTGCCGTGTTTAATGCAACCGCCGCATTATCACGATCGACCTCAGCCTGGGCGGCCACTACGACAGAATTTTCTTCGAGGTACTTGAGCGCGATATTAGCATTCAGCACGAATATTTGGTCAGCGACCACAGCAGCTTCCAATCTTTCGCGATTTCCCTGAACTGCCAGCACATCACCCTTATGTACTTTGTCGCCGATTCGCACGTTGAGTTCGGAGATTGGACCACCAGTTCCGAAACCCAAGTTAATTTCATCGCGTGCAATTAAGGTGCCAGTGCCTCGGGCGTAGATGGTGATGTCCCCTTGTTGCACCACTGCAGTTTGAATATTCTGAGATGACAAAGATCTGGCAGTCGTCGCCTGAGCCGGGATGTATACCATCTTGTAATAGACGAACCCAGCCGCGCTCAAAATAAGGATTACGCTAAGTGCAATCAGGTAATGTTTTTTGTTTAGTTTAGAAAACATAGTTGCTCTCCTTGACCGAGGTACAACCTCGGTCTAGTCTTTAGAGTCAAAATAATGATGAGGCTCATTCCTTAAAGTTCTCGCAATACCTGCGCGATTTCCATACGGGCCAATCGGCGGTTCGCGAATGACGTTGCCAAGGCCATTCCTAGCAAGACCAGAAGCATCAAGGCAAACAATGCTCCCCACGGGATACTCATGCCGGCCGGCGGGATCGTATAGAGCACCTTGAGCAGGGATACAAATACTCCTCCTAGTATCAGGCCGATGAAGCTTCCGATGAGCAGACTCAGCATCCCCACTGTGAGCGACTCAGACCATAGGATACGCCCAATCTGAGTGATCGAGCCTCCCACAGCGCGCATAGCGCCAAACTCTTTGGCTCTCTCGTAGATCATCGAGAGCAGGAAGATGGCCAGGCCAAGAGAGATAATGATCACACTGTAACCTTGTTCGATGCTTCCCAGACCCTGCAGGTTCAAACTGGTCATTGAATTTCCTAACGCCAAAATAGCTGTATCAATATCTTTCGTTTTCATGGGTACCTGCGTACCCAGGGTATCTTGAAGACGAACGGCAACGTCATGCGGCGCGTCGGATGTTCGGATCAAGAAGTAGCTGATTTTGTCGTTGCGAGTAACGCTCTGCATCAAGGGCAGGTTCATCACCAAGAAGGTGTCGCTCCCTGCTGAGGGGAAGGAATTGATTATCCCCACAGCTTGAAGGCGTGTTTCAACTGTCAGGCCGCCTGTATTTGTAGTATGCGGCAAGCGGATGATGACAGGATCGCCGACTCCGATGGAATAGGCATCGGCAAGCTGCTGGCTCACAAGCACGCCGTTGGGTACATTTGCTAAATCTAGCATTGCTTGCGCAGCGTTCCCATTAGCGAAGGAACTGTCTGCAGGCCCGGCAGCCAGGGTGTACGATTGCGGGTTGATACCAAAAACCGTCTGCTGGATGGAGCCGACATATGCCTGCAAGCTTTCAACCGGCGATACCGCGGCTACGCCCGGAATACGGTTGATGTCTTTAGCAAAGTCTGTAGTCTGTTGGTGGAGACCACTTGCGACTGTTAATTTGATGTCCGATCCAAGCCCATAACGCGCATCGACTGCCTTTTGTATTTGATAGGTGTGGATGAAGATGCTCAGGCTGATGCCAAATGACAGGGCAAGCGAAACGATGATTACTGCGGATGCGATCTTTTGTGCTCTGCGTGTAATGCTGCGACCAGCCATATAACCCAGATCACCGAAAACCCGACGCAGGATTTTCTGAATAACACCAGCCCCGTGGCTAACACTTCCAGCTAACAACCGATTCAGCAGAAGCGCCAAGCCGACCCACAGGAAGAATGGGCCCAGGAAGACAAAGAACCCAAGTGATAAGCTTGCCCCCTCGGCTCCAGCGGGTTTAAATCCTCCACCAGTGCGGGTGGTCCAGAAGATCACCCCAGCGATGACCAGAGTGACCACATCCAAATAAGTCCGCGCCCAGAAAGGTGATTTGGTTTCATGTTCGGCCTGGCGACGCTCATGAGTGATTTCCTGTCTCAGCGTAGCGCGAATGGGCAGGAAGGTAGCCGCGCCGGTTAGCAGCAGACCTGCTACAAATGCATAGAGGATTGAACGAGAATAGAGACCCAGGGCGGCAGGTGCAATCGCGCTGGTTCCAAACAACAGCGTTGTAGTGCCTAATCCCACTATCAACCCCAGCACAGTCCCGACCAATGCAATGACGAAACTGGCAATGCCCATGGCCCGTATAATCTGGCGCGGGGTGGCGCCGCGGGCGCGCAGCAGTCCAATTTCTTGCCGCTGCGGGCCGGTAAGTAGATCGGTAGCGTATTTTGAGAGGTAGGCAGCCAGCGCCACGCCCGGCATACCCAGGAATAAGAAGAGCAGTTTGGCCCACAGCACGTCCTTTTGAACCTGCTTGAGAGAATCGGCAAGGTTATTTACGATCTTAATTTCACCAGGAAACTGCTTTTCCATGCTTCGACGGAGGGTATCAACGAAAATGCCAGCTTTTGTTGGGTCCGACGGAAGCAGACTGTGATCGGTTCCCACATGCAATTCGTAAAGTGGTTTTTGGGCCACAATGGGTTTGGCGTTGGGGTCGGTGGGAACGGGAGGGTTGGTCAGCGGTACTGCCAGATCGGATTCCCAAAGCGTGGGAGAAACAAACACATCATAGGGTATCGGGGTGTACTCGCCTTCATGAGCTGGATCCGTGGCAATAAAGAGGAAGGAGGCACCTGTTGGATCGATAATTCCAGTAATTTTAGATATATATGGAGTGGCAAGTTGATCAAAGTTGATTGCGATCGAATCTCCGACCAATAACCCTAAATCGTTCGCGGCTGCCTGGCTGATCAGTACGCCGGGAGACGTTACATCCCCGCTCAGAAGCTTCAAAGCCCCAAAAGAATCATAGTAAGAAGGCTGTAAGACAAAAAGTTTCCCTGCCGTAGTTGCTTGATTGCTGATAGGTACGCTCAAGCTGGTAAAGTCTGCGATGACCACCGGCTCTACATGGGTTACAAAGGCCTCCCCTTCCAACGACGTTCGAACAGGCACCATATCCGGGTGGGCAAGTGTTGAACGCACCTGCATATCTACCACCACAGGTGCAATCGCAGTCTGTGTCATTTTATTTGCTGAGGCATCTACGAAAAAGAGGATACCTGAGAAAAGCCCCACCGCTAGCACCAAACCGAAGAGATATGTTAGGGTTCGCCGGCGGTTACGGAGGGTAAGTTGCAAAGCATAGGTCAGATAGGACATTGTGTTTCTCCTGTTTAGTTTTCGATTTGTCCGTCACGCAGGTGGATCGACCGATGGGCACTGGCAGCATCATCTGGGGAATGGGTGACCATCACCAAAGTGACGGAATCTTTGCGGTTGAGACCGATCAAGAGGTCTATGATTTCAGCCGCGGTAGCGCTATCCAGGTTGCCAGTGGGTTCATCAGCCAAAATAATATCCGGGCGATTGGCCAGGGCTCGCGCTATGGCCACCCGCTGTTTCTGCCCGCCGGAAAGTTCATCGGGCAGGTGGTCGGCTTTGTCGGACAATCCCACGCGCTTCAGTAATTCCTGTACCCAGGAACGGCGTTCCGATTCGGGCATATTCGCTAAAACCATCGGAAATTCAACATTTTCAGCTGCGGTAAGATCGGCCAGAAGATTAAAGGATTGGAAAACATAACCGATATGGTCACGGCGCAGTTGGGCTTTTTCTCGCTCTTTATGCGCGTTCAGATCCTCACCCTCTAAGAAAATTTGCCCCGATGTAGGGAACATCAGTCCCCCCATTATGCTGAGCAGAGTGCTCTTGCCGCAGCCGCTGGGTCCGACAATGGCGACGAATTCACCGCTTTCAATCCCCAAATTTACTCCGCGTAGCGCCTGGACTTCAACGCCGTTCAACGGATAGGATTTGGTCAAGTTTTTAGTTTCTAAGATGATATTAGTCATGATGGGCCTCCCCATTAATCACACCGTCGGCGATGTGTAACACCCGCTGGGCGAGGGCTGCTACCTGTTGATTGTGAGTGACCACCAGGAGGGTCATTTGTCGCTTTTCATGCAACTCTTTGAGTGTGTTCATAACCTGTTTTGTGGTTTCCGTATCCAGTTCACCGGTTAATTCGTCAGCCAAGAGCAAATCAGGTTGGTTGGAAAGAGCAATCGCTATGCCCACGCGCTGGG
Source organism: Anaerolineaceae bacterium (assembly GCA_003532515.1). Taxonomy (GTDB): domain Bacteria; phylum Chloroflexota; class Anaerolineae; order Anaerolineales; family Anaerolineaceae; genus Mesolinea. The sequence continues at coordinate 5,365 of DOEX01000055.1, forward strand.
ACTCGCCTCCGGAGAGTTGGTTGACTTTGTGATCTAAGCGTTCGCTTAAGCCTAAATCACTGAGTAATTGTTTGGCTCGCTCACGGGCTTCTCCTTCAGGAATGCCGTTCCAGGTCATAGGTTGCATGACATTTTCCAGCGCAGTCAGGAAGGGGATCAGGTTGCCGGTCTGAAAGACGATCCCGATGTGGTGGCGGCGGTAATCGGCACGCTCGGCCTCATCCATGCGGGCCATGTCGCGGCCCTTGAGAACGATCTGCCCGGCGCTAGGAGTGTCCAGACCACCAATCAAGTTCAGCAGCGTAGTTTTACCTGCACCGGAGCGTCCCTGGATGGCAACGAATTCACCTGGGGCCAGGTCAAATTCGGCGCCGTGTAAAGCCACAGTCTCAATATCGTTTTCTTTGTAAATTTTGAAAGCGCCGCGCACAGAAAGCAGGGCACCGTTGGTATCAATCGTATGAGGTGATTGTTTTGTAGGCATGGGTTCCATCCTTATTTCCAGGAAAATCCGGCCAGAATTTTGTCGAAAATTTCACTTAGGTCGCCATAATAGGCATAGGGTGCAGCAAAGGTGACATGGCCTAACTTGTCCGCCGGACCGTCGCTGATAAAAATCTGACTGGCAATAAATTTAAGCGCTTTGCCAGTAACCGGATTAGTTCCAGCTTCATACTGGTAGATCAAGCTGGCCGCAACCAGGCCGTTGACAGTACCATCCTGAATGACCAGTTTCTGATAACCGTCCGCACTATTGGCCCGAGAAGCATCCAAGGCTTGAGCAGCCTGCATGGGCGTTTTTCCCTGAGCGGAGATAACTTCCGCTTCGGCGTACCCGTCGCTCTGGGAAGAGCGCAAACTTCCGGGTGTACTGCCAGATTCTTGTGTCCACTTGTCCACAAAGAGGATACTGAACAAGCCAGCCGGGTCTTCCGCTTTGACCATGCGCTCTTCGCCTGATTGGGAGTTTTCATTATCCCCGCTCGTTGGGGCGGCAGGCAGGCCGCCAGGGTTGGTCAGTGAGGGGCCGCGCGCAGCTTCGCCGCCATTGCTTTCAGCGACAGGCGCATTTGAAGAGGTGTTTTTAGGAGTAGATGCACAGGCTGTCAATACAACTGACACCAAAAAAACAGCAACGATAAAACGGCTTAAACGATTGAACATGATTGAAACTCCTTTTTTCGGTTATTACAATCATGTTAAACCCTGCTGATGAAGTGTTTATGAAGTCAAGATGAAGACCTCTTCATCTTGAGTCTACTTTCCGCAATTTTAAATATTGGAGCCAATAATCCCCCAAAATGCAAACCGCCAACCATAAACCGCCGGCAGCCCACCCGGCCAAAACATCGGTTAAATAGTGAACCCCCAGATACAATCGACTAAAACCAATTGATACAGAAATGACCAAGGCACCAGTTACTGTTAAAACCTTCCAATTCCTGCTTTTTATGTAAGGTAGTGCGATATAGGCAGCCACCCCGTAAAATGCCAGCGAAATCATCGTATGCCCGGATGGAAAACCGAAACCGGTCTCTACTGAAAAAGCTTGGGGAAATATTGGTCGGGAACGCTGAAAAATATTCTTCAGCGCCAGATTAAGCAAGGCACTACCACCTACCGCTGAAAACAAGAGAAATAAATCATTCCACTTTTTTTGTTTTGCAAGCCAGAATCCCAGCAGACCAGTACCGATGGAAATGATCAAGGCATTTCCCAAAAAAGTGATCATCGAAAAAACATGATCACCAGAAAGGGAAGTCTGGGCAATCAACCAACTTCCGAACACTGGATCTAATGTCGATAGAGTTTCTCTATTTACCAAATCCTCTGCTAATGAGGCAAACACCATCCCTGATATTAGTATCGTAATAACCAGTAGTCCAATTCTTAGCAATGTAGATTTTTCAATTTTCATAGTGGTTTATCAACTCCAGTAAAATGTAACTGAAAAGTTGTTCCAGATCCAATTTGACTGGAGGCTTCAATTGTCCCATGATGGGTCCTTACAATTTCATGAACTATCGCCAGCCCTAATCCAAAACCCTGGGTCGTGCGCGACTCATCCACCCGATAAAAACGCTCGAAAATATGAGGAAGATGTTTTGGGTCAATCCCACGGCCGGTATCAGAAATGAGGATATCAATGTTTTTTCTGGCACCACGCACGGCATTTACGAAGATTTCACCTTTTTCTGTATATTTGATGGCATTGTCCAGCAGATTCACAAACGCTCGGATCAAAGCATCGCTGTCACCTATGATAAAAAGATCGTTCTGGATATCAGATTTGACGGTTAACCCCTTGGATTCAGCCAAAGGGCGTAAAGATTCACTGACATCAGTGAGCAGGTTGGATAGATTCACTTCTTCGTAAGGTGTAGCGGGTCGCGCATCACCACGAGCAATGTAGAGTAAATCCTCAGTTAATGCTCGCAGCCGATCTGTCTCTTCCGATAAATCATCCATTGCCGTTTCATATTCTTCCGGGGGTCGTTTTCTTTCACGGGTAACATTCAGGATCGCTTGCATGGCTGCCAGAGGTGTCCGCAGTTCGTGTGAGGCATCTGATGTAAATTGGTGTTCACGATTGAACCCTTCTTCAAGACGTGAGAGCATGTTGTCAAAAGTTGTTGCCAGACGTCCAATTTCATCATCAATTCCCTGCAGATTAAGACGAGCTGATAGATCTTCAGTAGAAATTCTTTGTGCCGTTTGGGTGATTTGATCAATTGGGGATAGCGCTCGCGCTGCCAGAAAATAACCACTAAGCGCTGAAACGATTAAAAGTACAGGGATACTAATTAACAATGCTAACAGCAGGCGATCCAAAGTTTCATGGAGAGTTCCCAGACTCTGCATCACCTGAATGATCCCTATGATGTTTTGATTTTCCATGATGGGTGCTGTATAAACTCTTATGGGATCAGAATCAATCAAACTAATGGTGCTGAAGCTTGAAATTCTGACGTTTGCATTTTGGATACTTTTAGAATCAACGCTGAGATTTTGATAGGGTCCTACGGACTGAAGAACTGTTCCGTCCGGTGAAAGGATGCGAATCGTCAACCCTCTGTCTCGAAGCTCTGCTGCTGAACTTTCTGGCAGGCTGTCTGAAAAATTAATGTGCCCATTCTCCACATTGACTGCGGCAATTGCCTGGGAGGTGCTCAACTTAATAGAATCATCAATCGAGTTTGCTAACCCCTGCCACAAACTGATATACACAAAAGTACCAAAAAGAACCAGGACGATCAGCATCAAACCGGCTGTCCAAAGTGCAAAACGAACTCGCAGGGTTTTAAATCGTTTCATCCGATTCGCTTTCTGCAGAAATCCGGTAACCTGAACCACGAATGGTGTGGAGCAGTTTTAATTCAAACGGATCATCGATCTTCCGCCGCAAATTGCGGATATAGACATCCACTACATTCGATTGGTTGAATACATCGTAGTTCCATACATGTTCGGCAATCTGAGTTCGACTGAGAACCCGTTCAGGTTCACGCATCAAACATTCCAACACTGCGAATTCTTTACTGGCTAATGAAATGAGTTTTCCTCCCCGCTTGACCCTCTGCGTAAGTGTATCGAGTGTCAGATCAGAAATCTGGAGTAGTGTTTCTTTTGGTGCTTCGTTCGAGCGGCGGGATAAGGCTCTTAACCTTGCCAGCAATTCTTTCATTGCAAACGGTTTGACCAGGTAATCATCAGCTCCGGCATCCAACCCTGCTACCCGGTCATCGATAGCATCCCGAGCGGTCAACATTAAAACTGGAACACGAGACCCTTTTTTTCGTAACTCCCGACACACACTCAACCCATCCATTTCTGGCAGGAGGATATCGAGAATGATCAGGTCAAAGTCGATGGTATTAGCCCAATCCAAGGCTTCCTGTCCGGTATATGCTGCATCCACTGCGTACCCTTGTTCTTCCAGGCCGCGCTTGACATACGCCGAAATTTTCCGTTCATCTTCCACCAAAAGAATTCTCATTTGTTTCTCCATCATGAAGAGCTTAGACTTTAATTCTTCAAGATAAGAATAGCATAAATGGATGAAGCCTGGATGAAGAAAAGATGAAGGCCTAGACAAAAAGGCCTCCCCCGGCATTTTTTACCGGGGGAGGAGTACTCTTTCTTTAGTAATTTAAGGGTTGTTAATTACCACCCTCAAATTGACCATCACCAACCTGATCTACACCCAGGACGGTACCTGTCATGGCATCCACTTTTACGTCGCTGCCGTTCAGGTCAACGCTGAAAACAAGCGTGCCATTTTCGTCATCCAGGGTTGCAGTTCCAGAAGCAGTGGTATTCAAATATGCCTGGGCTGCCTGCAGTGCTGCATCGGAAGAAATGCTGGGGGTTCCAGTTGGAGCTGCATCCTGACCATCACTACTTTTTGCTTCTACAGGTTCATTTGCTGAATCTGCAGTAGTATCCTGGGCATGCTGATCGCCAACCTGTTCCTCGACATTATCCGTATCCGGGTCAACGGCCTGTTCGTTGTCGGGAGCTTCTGTTACTTGAACTTGTGGGGCAGGTGTAGTTCCACTTTGTGCATGGGTTCGGGTAGTGATGAATCCCATTGCTCCAATTGCCATCAAGGCAATGGCTGCCATTGCAATAAACTTGTTGATTTTCATAGCGTTATTACTCCTTTTACTTGTTTTCTGAATACTGGCGGACATTGGTTTTGATTGTTTTACGTCCGTCGTTAGCATAAATATAACCGGCGCAAATGAAGTAACCATGAAGCGATTATGAAGACGGGAAACGAATAGTTTCAATGAAATACCTGGCAAGTTAGTGTAACATTCATTCTGATTATATGAAAACGCTGCACCTCAAGCNNCAACCACTAATTCGAAAGAGGTGCATGTGTATGGATAATTATACAATTGGATGCGATGCTCACAAACACTATTCGGTATTTGCAGTTCTGGATAGAGAAGGAGTATTAAAGAGCCAGAAAAGGGTAGAGCACAAAACTGGTGAGATCCAGAGATATTTGGAAAAATATCCCATGGGAACTCGAGTGGCCTTAGAGAGTGTTGGGAACTGGTATTGGATTGCAGATGAAATTGAAGCAGCTGGTTGTATTCCGTTGTTGACCCATGCAGCAAAAGCAAAGGTTATGATGGGAAACATCAACAAAACAGACAAGCTTGATGCAAAGGGTCTAGCAACCCTACTGCGGCTCAATAGCCTGCCACATGTATGGCTACCCCCTGGCAAAACAAGGGATGGGCGAGAATTACCACGCACGCGAATGGCCTTGACAAAGATACGGACTGCTCTCAAAAACAGGATCCACGCTACCCTGGCAAAATACAATAAGAAGCTGGAAGGAGCCAGTGATATCTTTATTCCTAAATGGCGAGAAGAGCTCTTGAGCACCATCGATCAACTGCCAACAGAAACCAGGAAATGCATGCGGTCTGAATTGGAATTGTTGGATCACCTATCAAGTCAGATTCAATCCTTGGAAGTGCGCATCCAGGATTTGGTTGAAGATTCAGACCAAATCCAAATCCTCAAAACATTTCCTGGAATAGGAGACATCCTTGGTATTGTGATCCGACAAGAGATTGGCACCATCGAACGTTTTCCCAGTGCTGAACAATTCGCTAGCTATTGCGGGGTGGTTCCCACTGTCAAATCCAGTGGCGGCAAGTCCCGATATGGACGAATGCGCAAACAATCCAACCAATACCTCAAGTGGGCATTCATTGAGGCTGCCAATGGCGTTGGGCTGCACCACACCAGTTCAAACTGGCAAGATCGCCATGTCGTGCGATTGTATCGCCGTATCCGCCAACTCAAGGGTCATCGGATTGCGATAGGAGCTGTTGCTCGCCATTTGGCAGAAGCGACATATTGGATCCTGCGAAAGCAAGAGCCATACCGTGAGCCTGCTGCGAGAAGCAGAAAGGTCACCCTACAGTCAGGATAAGCGCGTAATTTACATGTATCCTCTGAGATACGGTTTCTGATTGCGACATCCTGACGGCACATACTCATGCTGCTTTGACGGCGAATAGATGTCTCCGGGTCGACCAGTTGAGTTAATGGGTACCAATATTGATAGGTATTAATACGTCAAGAGGGTATTTCCCCCTTGACAATTGTAGCGTTTTCATAGATGTAAATTTCTGAACCTTAACAAAATGGTGAGTCAGATGTATCCTAATAAGGTCGTCAAACCAAGAATAGGAGAACAATATGACTCACCAA
>DOEX01000274.1 GCA_003532515.1 Anaerolineaceae bacterium
ACGCGGACATTGGGCTGATTTACACCACCTTTGATATCAAGGAAATGATCGATGAGACCATTGCTATGCTAAGCGTCCAGGCGCAGCAAAAGAAAATTTCAGTTAACACCGACCTTGGGACGATCAAAGCACCCTATATTTCAGCAGACCGAATATTGCTGCAGCAAGCAATTTACAACCTGGTAGAAAATGCGATCAAATTCAGCCCCAGGGGAGAAACGGTGTTGATCAAAGCGGAAAAAGACGCTTCCTGGATGCATGTGACCGTTCAGGATCACGGCAAAGGGATTGCACCGTTGGACCAGTCGCGCATCTTCAATCGCTTTTTCTATATGGATGACGAACCCAATTTTGATAATCGTGGGCAGGGGCTGGGCTTGGCAATCGTAAAATCAATTGCCGAAAAACACGGCGGCAGCATAAGCGTGGAAAGCAAATTGGGCATTGGAAGTCTGTTTTATCTTGACATTCCTCTACATCGGCTTGAAGGACTCAAGAAGTCGTCGTAGAATTGAATTAACCATAAAGCAGGTTAGTATTAATAACCTAATAGAAAAACCAATCGATTGTCTCATTCAACCTACCAAAAAGGAGAGTCTGAAGGGAAATTTACAAACTCGACTCAAAAATACTTGACAGAATACAGAGATTAATCCTATAATACTAGTTTGCGAAAATATACGAAAACGGCGAAAACACACTGGAAGAAGAAGATCCAGCGGGTTTTTCGTGTCTTAAAATATCCTCACCGTATTGGAGGTATGAGTGGAAACAAAAGCAATGAAAGCACTGCGAATTAACCTTGCTTCACCCGAAGTAATTAGAAGTTGGTCTTATGGTGAAGTCCTCAAACCCGAGACTATCAACTACCGCCGGTTACGCCCGGAAAAAGATGGCCTGTTCTGCGAAGCAATATTTGGACCGACACGCGACTGGCAATGTTATTGTGGAAAATACAAGAACCCTCGTTATAAAGGAATTGTCTGCGATAAGTGTGGTGTTGAAGTTACCAAGTCATCTGTCCGCCGTGAACGGATGGGACACATCGACCTGGCTGCTCCGGTAGCCCATATCTGGTACACCCGCCGGATCCCCTCTTATCTTGGTTTATTGCTGGATATTTCCCGCAAGAATCTCGATCGCGTGCTTTACTTTGCACAGTATATCGTTACCTACGTTGATGAAGATGCTCGTCAAAAAGCGCTCAAACGACTGGAAGATGAAAAAAGTGTTTCCGAAAAAGATCTTAGTGAGCAGCTTAATGACAAAATCGCTGAGACCAAAAAACAACGCGATGCACACCTCAAACAACTTGACATTGAAATCGCCAATATCGAAAATGAATATGACGAGAAAGTTGCTAGTCTCTTTGAACCAGTGATCGGTGCAGGTCAGGATTTGGAACGTGAATTAGGCGAGAAAACTGGCAAGACCATCCGAAAAGCTATTGTTTTCGAGGTTGAAGGCGTTAAACAAACCATTGTTGAGCCTGGTCAGGAAGTTACCGCCAAGCATGTTTCCACCGTCCAGGACCTGGTTCGGGAGCGGATGGAAAATCTCGAAAAGGGGCTGAAGACTGAGAGAAGTGAACGGCTTGAAAAACTGAGCATTAAGCGTGACGAAATCAAAGCCGAAGCCGATTTAACGATGGAAGCTCTTCGCAACCAATTAGATGATGAAGAAGGCTTAACCAAGACAGAAAATGCCCGCAAGAAGGATGAGCTTTCGGAACTGGAACCATTCACTTTCATGAGTGAATCACGGTACCGTGAATTGAAATCACGTTGGGGCAATGTTTTTAAAGCCGATATGGGTGCTGAAGCCTTCTATGATATTCTGCGCCGCCTGGATCTGGATGCTCTCTCTGAGGAGCTCTGGGCTGAAGCCCGGACTACAAAGAGCAAGCAGAAACGCAAGAAAGCCACCAGCCGACTGAAGGTTGTTGAAGCTTTCAGACGTTCAACCAACCGACCGGAATGGATGGTCTTAACGGCTTTACCTGTTATCCCTCCCGATCTACGCCCTATGGTTCAACTTGACGGCGGACGCTTTGCCACCTCCGACTTGAATGATCTTTATCGCCGTGTGATCAACCGCAACAATCGTCTTAAGAGACTGCTGGAATTAGGCGCTCCTGATGTAATTGTTCGCAATGAAAAACGTATGCTCCAGGAAGCAGTAGACTCACTGATCGACAATTCACAACGTGGGCGCTTGCTCTCTCGTCGTGGTCGTCGTGAGCTTCGCTCCCTTTCTGACATGCTCAAAGGTAAGAAAGGACGCTTCCGCCGTAACTTGTTGGGTAAGCGCGTGGATTACTCTGGACGTTCTGTAATTGTTGTTGGTCCACATCTCAAGTTATTCCAATGCGGGTTGCCGAAGACGATGGCATTAGAGCTCTATCGCCCATTCGTGATCGCCGGGTTGGAAAAACACGGTTACACGAGCAATATTAAAGGTGCCAAGAAGTACATCGAACGCAACCGACCTGAAGTCTGGGAAGTGCTCGAGGAAGTAATTAAGGATCGCCCAGTCTTGCTAAACCGGGCACCAACCCTTCATCGCCTTGGTATCCAGGCTTTTGAACCGATCCTGGTTGAAGGAAGTGCGATTCAGCTTCACCCTCTGGTGACTACTGCGTTCAACGCTGACTTTGATGGTGATCAGATGGCTGTGCATGTGCCTCTTTCTGAAAGGGCTGTTGTGGAAGCGAGGGAATTAATGCTCGCGAGCAAAAACTTGCTCAAACCTGCCAGCGGTGAGCCTGTGATCTCTCCAGGAAAGGACATGGTTTTGGGTGTTTATTACCTGACCATGGAACCAACTGAACCTCAAAAAGGTGAACTTCGTGTCTTCGGATCCATTGACGAGGTCTTGTTAGCTTACCAGCTTCAGCAGGTCAAAGTACATACCCGTATCAAGCTGCGTATTAAGACCTGGTTCGATGAAAAGGGCGACCGGATGGCAGAATCTGAGACCCGCATCTTAGTTACGACTGTGGGAAGAGCGATTTTCAACGATATCCTCTCCGATACGATGAGATTCATTAACAAGACCCTTGACAAGGGTGGTGTACGTGATTTGATCAGTGAGATTTATGAAACTGAAGGTCTGGAAGAGACCACGCGTATTGCTGACAGTGTTAAGGAAATTGGTTTCCGCTATGCCACACAATCAGGCTCGACCCTAGCTGTCTCTGACATCACCGTTCCACCTGAAAAAAAGGAATACATTGATGAGGCACTGGTTGCTGTTGAGGAGATTCAAAAAGCTTACAACCGTGGTTTGTCCTCTGAGTTAGAGCAAAACAACAATATTATTAAAGTCTGGCAATCGACAACTGAAAAGGTCGGTCAGGCAGTGAGAAAGCACCTCGATCCGAGCGGTAACCTTTCAACAATGGCACAATCCGGAGCAACAAAAGGCGGTTTCAGCCCGATCTCTCAAATGGCGGGTATGCGCGGTCTGGTTGCTGACCCTTCGGGTCGCATTATTCCGATGCCTATTCGTTCAAACTTCCGCGAAGGGCTTTCGGCGTTGGAGTACTTCATTTCTACTCATGGTACCCGAAAAGGTCTGGCAGACACCGCTCTTCGAACAGCAGAAGCTGGTTATTTAACTCGTCGTTTGGTGGACGTAGCCCAGGATATCATCATTAATAACGAAGACTGTGGCACGGAAGAAGGAATTTGGATTAATAGAGCCGATGATATTGCCGGTCAACCTTTTGGTGATCGCCTGATTGGTCGTTTGTTGGCTCAGCGCCTTGTGCACCCAAAAACTGGCGAAATTATCGCAGAGCGAAACGAACTGATAACAAAAGACTTGATCGCCAGGATCATCGATGCTGACATTGAAAAGGTTTTCGCTCGGTCTCCTCTGACCTGTGAACTTGTTCATGGTATTTGTGCTCGCTGTTATGGTACCGATCTTGGTCGAGGCGAAATGGTCAAACTCGGTTCGGCTGTCGGGATTGTTGCCGCTCAATCGATTGGTGAGCCAGGTACACAATTAACGCTACGAACCTTCCACACCGGTGGTGTTGCTGCCGGAAGTGATATTACAACTGGTCTTCCCAGGGTTGAGGAATTGTTTGAAGCCCGACGTATGCCCAAGGATGAGGCTGTTGTTTCCGAGATTTCAGGTTTAGCAGCGGTAATGCAATCAGAACGTAACCCTGATCAGCGAACCGTGCGTATTGAAAATACGGTCATGATTTCTGATGATTACGAGATCCCGACGGATTGGGAGATCAAGGTCAACGAAGAAGATCTTATCGCCAAGGGTGCCGTAATTGCTAGCCATGATGAGACTACGATCACAGCCACCAATCCTGGTCGCGTTCGTTTTGAGGACCATCGGGTCATTGTTTCGTATGAGGATAATCAAGTTAAAAACTACGAAATCCCAACGACAGCCCGTCTGATTGTTGCCAACGGACAGAACATTGAAGCTGGTGAGCCACTGACCGAAGGCTCGATAAATCCTCACACTATCCTGAATATTAAGGGTCGCGAGGAAACTGAGATCTACCTGCTTAAAGAAATTCAGCAGGTTTACCGCACCCAGGGTCAGAATATCAATGACAAGCATTTTGAAGTGATCATTCGCAAGATGCTCAACAAAGTCCAGATTCTCAGACCCGGTGATACCAAGTATTTGCCCCAGGACCTGGTCGATCGCCTTGAGATCCGCAAGGAAAACGAGGAGCTGCGTGCCAAGGGTTTGCGCCCAGCACGTTATGCAGAGATC
>DOEX01000069.1 GCA_003532515.1 Anaerolineaceae bacterium
GTTCGTACTCTTCGCGTTCCTCGATTGTGCATTCGTGTTTATCCAGATCAGCGTAAGTCGCAAAACGCTGCACTTTTTGCTTTACCAGGTCTCCGTAAGGCATCGGGTGGCGGATCGCCGCGACCTTGAAGCCCATGCCACGCAGGATCTGCGAGACACGGCGGGTGGTCTGGCTCTTCCCGGAACCTGTGCGCACCGCGCACACCGAAACAACAGGCTTCACCGACTTCACCTGGGTGGACTCAATGCCCATCAAGCGGAAGTCAGCCCCCGCTGCCAGCACGGTTGACGCCTTGCTCATCACGAATGCGTGCGGAACATCGCTATAAGCAAAGACCACCTGTTCCACCTTGTGCTTTTTAATCAGCTCGACCAGGTCGGATTCAGGGTAAATGGGAATTCCATTCGGGTACAGGGATCCGGCGAGTTCGGTAGGGTATTTTCTGCCTTCGATGTTCGGGATCTGCGTCGCAGTGAATGCCACAACTTCGTAATCCTTGTTGTCGCGGAAGAAAACGTTGAAGTTGTGGAAGTCGCGACCTGCTGCGCCCATGATAAGGGTCTTGATTGGTGTCATGTGATTCTATCTCCTTTGGTTTAAGATAATTTTCACATCGCTTGTGGGGCTGTGATGCCCAGTATTGCCAGACTATTCGCGATTGCCTGCCGCGCAGCTGCCACCAACCTGATGCGGGTGGAGCGTTGAGGTTCTTCCACACCCAGCACCGGACATTGGGTATAAAAATCGTTAAACGCGCGCGCCAGTTCATACGCCTGGTTGGTGATGATCAGCGTTTTCAGATCCCGGGCTGCTTTCTGTATCTCCTCCGGCATGCGTGCGATCAGGTCGATCAGGGTGATCTCCTGTTTGGTTAACTCGTAATCTGCCGCCAGTTCAGCAGGGATGACGTTCTGTGCTTTGCGAAGGATCGAGTTAGCCCTGACGTAGGCATATTGGATGTATGGAGCCGCCTGGCCGTTGAAATCCAGCGCTGATTCCCAATCAAAGGTGACCACTTTGTTGCTTTCGCGGGATAGCATGGGAAATTTGATCGCCCCAATACCCACCGCTTTTGCGATCTCAAGCTGATTCTCTTCTGCCAGTTCGCGGTTTTTTTCCTTCACCACAGCCAGTGCGCGCGCGGTTGCTTCACGGATCAAGTCCTCGAGCAGTACGACTGTGCCCTCGCGTGAAGCCATGACCACGTTGCCCGGTAGGTTCACCAACTCATAAGGCAGGTGCTGGCAGCGCGGTGCCCATTCGTAACCTAGCAATTCGAGCGTTTTGAACACCTGTTGAAAATGCAGTGATTGCCGCACATCCACCACGTAATAGGATTTCACCAGGTCAGGGTAATCCAAAAACTTCTGACGCGCCAACGCCAAGTCTTCAGTGGCGTATAATGCCGTACCGTCAGAACGCAGCACGACCATCACGCGATATTTTTCCTCTTCCAGTTCAAGTTTCTCATCGATCTTGACGATGACCGCCCCACCGCTTTCCCCCTCATCCTCTGCGATACCCTTTTCGAGCAACTCAGACACGATTTCCTTACCGGGTTTCTCAAACATTGAATTGAAATAGTATCGGTCGAAACGAATGTCCAGCAGGTTGTACATTTCATTGAAACCATCCAATGACCACTGGCGGGTTTCTTCCCAGCACTGCACCACTTCCGGATCCCGCCGGTCCCAGCGCGCATAAATCTCGCGGATTTCCTCTTCATAAGCAGGTTCCTGGTCCAAACGCTTCACAGCTTCTGCGTAGATCGCCCCCATCCAGCGGGTGATGTCCTTGTCCGGCTTTTCGCCTTTGTGGAATTTCAGATAGTTCCACAACCACTTGATTACGTGCAGACCAATATCACCCGGGTAATTTGCCCGAATGACGTCATAACCAGCCGCGTCAAGAATTCGTGCCACCACATCACCGAGGAACGCGCTGCGTAAATGCCCGACATGAAAAGCTTTATGCGTATTGGGATGGGAAAACTCAACCATCAGCCGCTGGTTCAGGCGCTGTCCATGCCCGTACTTCTCGCTTTCCTCAAGTACCTGCCTGATTACGCGGCGGGAATAATCAGCCGTGAAAAAATACACGTTGAGGTAACCATTGACCGCTTCGATCTTTTCGAAGCCCTCAATACCGGATAACCGCCCGGCTACTTCCAAAGCAATTTCGTTCGCGCGCTGCGGAACGTTACCCCGGGTTTGTCCGAAAGACCTGGCTGCCAACTGGAAGAATGAAGTCGAAATTCCCCACTGCCCGTTGAATGGAATCCATGCCCATTTGGTTTCAACAATAGGCAAATCCTTGTCAGTACAATAATCCAGGATGGCGGACTCTATAATTTTCTGCTCGGCTTCAAACATTATTGATCCCATTTCTTAAGATTACGCAGTGGATTATATCACAGGCAAAGTATTGCCCTTACCCAGCGAATTGAATCACAATTAATCTTACTTTACAAAACAACGTTGACTCAAAAAGAATGTTACCCTAGAGCGGATTTCAGTTCCGCAGAGGGAGAATATGATGAGTCAACGCAGCAANNCAGCAAACGCGAGATGATCGAAGCGATTCGTCCGCGGTATATGAAAGCCAAAAAAGCTGGGAAAGTGCAAATTTTGGATGAATTTGTAGCCACTACCGGGTATCACCGGAAATACGCCATACGTGTATTGAAACACGGACCCAAACCCAAAGGGTTGAAAAAGCCGGGTCGCCGAAAGAAGTACCAGGGCGAAGTGGTACAAGTTCTGGAACAAGTTTGGGAAATCTATGGACGAATTTGTTCAAAGAGGTTGCACCCCTTTCTATCTGAAGGAATTGCGATTCTGGAAAGATGCAACGAACTCAATTTGTCTCCGGAACTAAAGCAAATGCTATTGAGCATGAGTCCTGCTACGATAGATCGCTGCTTGAAGAAGGCAAGGTTTACCCATCCCCAGCACGGTCTCTCGACTACCAAACCGGGATACTTGCTCAAAAAAGCCATTCCCGTTCGCACATTCACTCCTTGGGAAGATGAATATCCAGGCTTTCTTGAGATCGATTTGGTAGCTCATTGTGGTCTCACGACTGAAGGAACCTACCTAAACACCCTTACAGCTACTGATTTAGCTACTGGATGGACAGAGTGCCTTGCATTACCTAACAAGACCCAAGCCGCGGTTTCCCAAGCCATTAGTGAGTTGCGACAAAACTTACCCTTTCCACTCCTAGGACTGGACTCAGACAATGGCAGTGAATTCATCAATGACACCCTTTACCGATATTGTCTTGCTGAACAGATCACCTTCACTCGTTCTCGGCCTTACCACAAGAACGATCAAGCTCACGTAGAACAGAAGAATTGGTCCGTAGTTCGCCATACTGTGGGTTATGACCGTCTGGAGACTCCAGAAGAATTGGCTTTGTTGCGGTCGATCTATTCTGAACTTCGCTTGTATATCAACTTTTTCCAACCTGTGCTCAAACTGATTTCCAAACAACGAGTTGACGGCAAAGTCATCTGCACGTATGATCAAGCAACTACACCTTTTCGCCGGGTTTTGTCCCTTGATTCAATTCCAGTTCAGATCAAAGCCCGTTTGACC
>DOEX01000205.1 GCA_003532515.1 Anaerolineaceae bacterium
CCTTATCGTGAGCCGGATTTTGGACCCAAGATCATGGGTCCTGCTGGAGGTGTGGTCATTGGGGCACGCCAACCGCTGATCGCATACAACATTTACCTGAATACACCGGATGTCAGCATCGCAGAAAAAATTGCGCGTCGAGTACGTAATTCTTCCGGTGGATTTCATTTTGTTAAGGGTATGGGCGTTATGGTGAATGGACTGGCGCAAGTCTCGATGAATCTGACTAATTACCAGCGTTCGCCCATGGCGCAAGTGACCGAATTTGTACGTCGAGAAGCCCAACGCTATGGAGTAGGCATCCACCATACTGAAATCGTAGGGTTGGTGCCTAGCCGCGCGCTTATCAATGCCGGTCGCTACTACCTTCAGCTGGATGGTTTCGAACACGAACAGCTCCTTGAAAACCGCCTATTTTCAGAGCAAGAAAATCAGGGTGGTGATGGCCAGATCAGTTTCCTTGATCGAGTTGCTGAGGGCACAACCGCACCAGGTGGCGGCTCGGCTGCTGCTTATGCAGGCGCGCTTGGAAGCGCTTTGGCCGTAATGGTGGCACGCCTAACGATCGGTAAGGCTAAATACAAGGATGCCGAAGAAGAATGTTGGCAGACGATTGAACAAGGCGAAGAACTACGCAGTCAGCTCACCGAGGCAATCGAGCTGGATGCTAAATCTTTCGAAGGAATCATCGTTGCCCGACGCTTACCGCGCGATACCGAAGAGAATATTCAAATTCGTGATAAAGCCATCATGGAAGCCAGCTTTAGAGCCGCTGAAGTGCCTTTGCACTCCGCAGAAATGTGTTTACAGGTGATGAAGTTAGCCTTGCGGATGGCGCAAATTGGCAACCTCAACGCCATTTCTGATGCCGCTTCGGGTGTTTACCAGGCGAAAGCTGGATTGGAAGCAGCCTCTTTGAACGTCAAAATCAACCTGATAGGTTATGAAAACGAGGAACGAGCTATTCATTTGTTAGAGCAAGCGAGAGTGTTGCAGGGCAAATCTGAGGAGATCGTCAGTGAACTTCAGACACTCCTGAAAGAACGCGCCGGGCTGTGAGGTTTTCGGAGCATTATCAAAGATGACTGAAATTGTAGTAATTGGTTCTGCAAATCCGAGCAAACTCCAGGCGGTCCAGATGGGTTTTAAGGCAGTATTCCCCCAACGTGAGTTTATCTTCCATACAGCCGAGGTCTGTTCAGATGTTTCCAACCAACCCATGGGCGACCAGGAGACGCTGACCGGTGCCCGAAACCGAGCCTTCCATGCCAGCGAGGCTTACCCTCAGGCTGATTATTGGGTAGGACTTGAGGGCGGTTTGAGTGTTTTAGGTGGTGATGAAGCAAGCCTTGCGGCTTACAGCTGGATTTACATTTTAAGCAAGAACCAAAAAGGCTTTGCGCGTTCTGCTGCCTATATCTTGCCGGATAGAATTGCGAATCTGATCCATCAGGGCATGGAACAGGGCGAGGCGGATGATATTGTGTTTGGGCAAGAGAACAGCAAGCAAGCCAGCGGGGGCGTTGGTTTACTCACAAACGACCTGATCACTCGGTCTGAGCTCTATGCCATGGCCGTCAAGCTTGCTCTGATTCCGTTCATCCAGCCTGAGCTCTATCCGACCGCCGTAAGAAAAGAAGAAAAATGAACCAATTTTGGAAGGAAAAAAGCTTTGAGCAAATGAGCCATGAAGAATGGGAGTCATTGTGCGATGGATGTGCCAAATGCTGTCTCATCAAACTTCGGGACTCCAAAACAAAAACGGTCAAATTTACCAATGTGGTCTGCCGGTACCTTGATCTTCAGACATGCCATTGCAGTGATTATCCTAACCGGCACGAGAATGTGCCTGAATGCATCTTCCTGACACCGGAACTTGCCAGGCATTTGGACTGGTTGCCAAAAACTTGCGCTTACCGACTGGTTGCTGATGGCAAGGATTTACCCTGGTGGCACCCGCTCAAGACCGGGGACCCTAATTCAGCCCGAAAGGCAGGCGGAACGGTGTATGGCAAGGTGGTCAGTGAGTCTGAAGTTGACGATGCTGACCTGGAAGACATGGTTGTTAATTGGTTTGAATAGAGGAATGTTCTATTTATGATGTAGGGTTGAGGCACGCCTCAACCGCCAAGAAAAGAACCCTTACACAGGGCAGGAACCATTTATCAGGGTAGGATTATTCTAGAACAGGGAAGGAACAGGCAGGCCTGTTCCCTACAACTAGAAAAAAATTGCAATTTTTAGTAACCCTGTTGCATTCGATTGGATCAACTTTTCAAACTCATTTGGGAAATCTCTGTTTTTACGTTAGAATAAATTCAGTAATACTATTCCGGTGGAGGCATATGACGCAATTTGACACGCAAGTTACCCGGATGATCCTGGCGGTGGTTCATAGTCAGGACAGTGAGATTGTTGAGCTGGCTTTAGACCAGGAAGGCATATCTTATGCCAAGTTCCCCAGCACGGGCGGATTTTTGCTCGAGAAAAATATCACCTATTTGATTGCTACAGACGAACCGAAGAAAGAGATTATCGTCGAGCGCTTATCAAAAGCCGCAAAAAAGCGCATCAGCTATGTAGCTGCCACTATGGATTACACCCCCTTCCCAATGATCATCCCTGCAGAAACCATGGTTGGCGGAGTAACCATCTTCATCCTGAAAATAAATCATTTCGAGGAGTATTGATATGAAATTGATTATGGCCATCATCAAAGACGAGGACAACGACCATGTCTCCAAGAAACTAACCGATGAAAAGTTCAGAGTCACTTTTGTCGCCTCGACCGGAGGTTTCTTTCGCAGTGGTCGCAGCACCCTCATTATCGGTGTCGATGATGAGCGTGTAGACAGGGCACTCCAAATTATCAAGGATAATACGACAATCCCAGAAAACAAGGAAGAAAAACGAGCGACCGTCTTTGTTTTGGATGTAGAGGAATTCAACCAGCTTTAATTCTGCAGAAGATTAAAAGACCTGACCTGATCCGAACTTGCAGGAGAAAACATCCGGGATGAGGCTAATGGTCGTGTCCCGATAATATAATTTGAACGAGAGGTATTAATGATTAATTTTGGAAAAGCATTTACGTTTATTTTTGACGATGAGCGGTGGTTCGATAAGTTGGTTGTCCCCGTCCTGGTGAGCCTGATTCCGATTATCGGAGCCATGGCATTAACTGGCTATGTCTTGCGCACGATTAAGAATGTCATTCAAAATGAGGTCGATCCCCTGCCGGATTTCCAATTTGGCGAGGACCTGGAACGGGGTTTTCGGTTCTTCCTGGTCGGTCTGGTCTATTCTTTACCAATGATGCTTGTGGTCGGATTAATGACGATTCCATTATTCACATTAAACAATAACGAATCTGTTTCTGCCCTGGGAGTGATCGTCCTGATCATTGGTGGCTTAATGCTGCTGGCGTATGGCTTGTTCCTGATGCTTATTCAACCCATTTCCATGGCAAATTTTGCCGTGAAAGACACTTTCGCGTCTGGATTTGAATTGAGGAACTTCTTCAAACGGCTGGGAAATAATTTTACTGCCTGGCTACTCGTCATTGCTGGAATGGTCCTGGCGAGCATCATTTCTCCGATGGGCACGATTGTGTTTGGTCTTGGTGCATTTATCACTACAGCCTACAGCCAGCTGATGGTTGCTCATCTGACTGGTCAGGCTTATGTTGCATCAGAAAACAAAAATTAATAAAGGCGTTTAGCTACTAGAACCGAGCGAGAACTAAAAAACTCGCTCGTTTTTTATTCTGAAAATTCTTCTACATGGTAGATTGCCACATCAAGCTTTT